>JANMDM010000088.1:0-8957 GCA_031376305.1 Pseudomonadota bacterium
GTCATTGCAGACCGTATCGTAATGCGTCGTCTCGCCGCGGATCACGCAACCCAGCGCCACGAAGCCATCGTAATCGGCCATGCGCAGCGCCATGCCGATGGCGGTGGGCACTTCCAGGGCACCCGGCACCTCGATCAGGTCAACGTCGGCGCCAACGTCGGCGGCCACGGTGCGAGCGCCGGCGATCAGCTTGTCAGCAATGTCGCGGTAATAGGGGGCAACCACGATCAACAGCTTCACCGGCTTGTCGAACGTCGGCAGGGCAAGGGTATAGTGCTGCTCAGATCCGGCCATGCCTTACCCCCTTGGAATCGCGCGAGTGCCGATGATGGTCAGCCCGTAAGCATCAAGGCCGACAATCTTCGGCGTCCCGGAATTGGACAACAGCTCGATCTGATGCAAACCCAGTGCCGCAAGGATCTGCGCTCCCAGCCCATATTGGCGCAGCATATGCGGGGCGGCTTCCTCGTCCAGCGCCAGCTTCATCGAGGTGTCGCGCAACAAGACCACAACCCCGCGGCCTTCGGCAGCAATTGCGCGCATCGCGGCGGGCATCATGCCGGCATGTGCAGGGTGCAGCCCCAGCGCGTCTTCCAGCGGGTTCAGCGAATGCATGCGCACCAACACCGGGGCCGGGGTGGTGATATCGCCTTTCGACAAAACGATATGTTCTGCCCCTTGGGTCGCATCGGCATAGACCCGCATCGTCCAATCCCCACCGTGGATCGAGGTGACCGGCCGCTGGGCGATTTCGCGCACCAGGCTGTCGTTGCGCAAACGGTAAGCGATCAGGTCAGAGATTGTGCCGATCTTCAGCTTGTGCTTCTTGGCATAGCCCAAAAGATCCGACAGGCGGGCCATGGTGCCATCTTCGTTCATGATCTCGCAGATCACGCCGGCGGGGTTCAGGCCCGCCAGACGACTGACATCGGTCGCCGCCTCGGTGTGCCCCGCGCGTACCAGAACGCCCCCCTCACGGGCGCGCAGCGGGAAGATATGGCCGGGCGTGGCAATATCGGCGGCCCCTTTGGTGGGGTCGATGGCCACAGCGATGGTGCGGGCGCGGTCATGGGCCGAGATACCCGTCGTCACCCCTTCGCGCGCCTCGATCGAGATGGTGAATGCGGTTTCATGCCGCGAGGAGTTCTTGGTTGACATCAAGGGCAGACCCAGCGCTTCGATCCGGTCGGCCGCCAGCGTCAGGCAGATCAGCCCGCGCCCGTGCATAGCCATGAAATTGATCGCCTCGGGGGTCGCCATCTGGGCGGGGATCACCAGATCGCCTTCATTCTCGCGGTCCTCATGGTCGACAAGGATGAACATGCGACCGTTGCGCGCTTCGTCGATGATTTCCTCGGTGGGGGAAATCGCCCGTTTCAGATCATCCATTGTCACATGCCTATGCCGAAAGAACCGCTCTGCCCGCCCATAGCCCAAGCCCGCCCGATTGGCCAGAGGTCACTCCCGCACCCGGCCTGTGCGCCACAGCATGCGAAGGCTTTTGATGCAACCGCTACGGACCTGCAAAGAACCTTTCGGAAGGAAGGTATCCCGCCAGCCGCCCGGCGGCGCACCAGCCGCGCTCAAGCGCAGCATCGCCGATCAAAAGCACGGTATCCGACGGCAACTTGCCAAGCGCCGCCCGCAGGCAGTCCCGCGCAACCCGGTCACTTGCCAAGGCCCAAGGGGCGGTATGGGCGGCATTCAGCACCGGGGCCGCGGCCAGAACCATCGCCGTCGTCAATGGGGCCTGCGTCAACGCGATCTTGCCGCAGCCGGAAATCGCCGCCAGCTTGGTGGCGTGGCCCGCAGGCAGCATCGGGCGCGGCGCCAGCAGCCTGAGCGCGTTTGTCGAAAAGAGAAAGGCCACAATATCATGGCCGGTTGCGGCCCGCACCCCGGCATAGGTCTTGTAATCCAGCCCGATTTCAGCGGCACGCCGAACCCTCAGGCGGACAACTTCAATCGGCAGGGTCGGCAATAGCGCCGCGCGGGCTTCGTGCCAGCAATGGCGGCGCCAGCTTTTGCCCGCTTCCAGCGTCGGACCACCGTTATGGCCCGCATGGCTCATGCGCCGCCCCATTCGCGCAAGCGCGCCACATAGCGGGCCAAAGTGTCAATCTCGATATTGACAGGATCCCCGACCTGAGCCGTCCCCCATGTGGTCACCGATTTGGTGTGGGGGATGATGTTGACGCCAAACTCAGCGCCCTTCACCTCATTCACCGTCAGCGAGGTGCCGTTCAGCGCGACTGATCCTTTGGGGGCGATAAAACCCGCCAGCGCATCAGGGACGCGGAAGGTGAAGCGGGTCGAGGCACCTTCGTCATGCATGGCAATGATTTCAGCCACGCCGTCAACATGGCCTGAAACGATATGCCCCCCAAGCTCGTCCCCGACCTTCAGGGCGCGCTCAAGATTGACGCGCCTGGCCACAGCCCATCCGACGCGGGCAGCGCCAATATTGGTTTTGGCAATGCTTTCCGCCGATATCTGCACGTCAAACCATCCGCGCGGCTCGGACCCGGTCGCGACCACGGTCAGACAGCAACCGTCGCAGGCGATAGAGGCGCCGATGTCGATGCCCGCCACCGGATAGGCAGTGGCGATCCGGGCCCGCAGGTCGCCCTGATGTTGCAGGGCAATAACCTCGCCCATATCGGTGACGATACCTGTGAACATCGGATCCTCCTCGTTTCCCTTTGCCTAGCCCGCCCGGTTCTGCGGCGCAAGCGACCAGATTTCCCCGTGACAGCGATCCGAAAACCCGGCAGACCTAGCGCGCGTAAGGGGTGAGGTGCGTTTCAATGCAGACCAGGCAAAGTCAACGGCAGGGCGGACGCCGATTTTTGATGCTTCAGGGGCCGCATGGTCCCTTCTTCGGTCAACTGGCCGACCTTCTGCGCCAAGCCGGGGCCGAAGTCTGGCGCGTTGGCTTTAACCGCGGCGATCAGGCCTTTTGGCGCCGTCCCGGCTATATCGCCTTTACCGAAAAACCAGCGCTTTGGGCCGAAAGCTGTGCAACAATTCTGGATGATCACAAGATCACCGACCTGATCCTCTATGGCGACAGCCGCGACATTCACGCCACCGCCATCGGGCTGGCGCGTGACCGCAACCTGCGCATCCATGTGTTTGAAGAAGGCTACCTGCGCCCCTATTGGGTGACATATGAGCGGGGCGGCTCGAACGGCAATTCCCGGCTGATGGCGCTGAACCTTGCCGACATGCGCAAAGCCCTGACGGGGGTGCGGATGGATCACCTGCCTGCCCCGGCCACATGGGGTGACATGCGCGAGCATGTTTTCTATGGCGCGCTCTATCATTTCTTCCTCATGGCGCTGAACCGCCCCTACCGCAATTTTCAACCGCATCGCGGCATCCCGGTTGTGCAAGAGTTTCGACTGCATTTCCGTCGTTTTCTGTTGATGCCCTGGCACCGTCTGGAACGGGCGCTGGCATCCCGGCGCATCAAACGCGGAGGCTTTCCATTTCATGTCGTGCTCTTGCAGCTTGAACATGACGCCAGCTTCCGCGCCCATTCCGACTTTGCGACGATGGGCGATTTCATCGACCTTTGCCTAAAAGGCTTTGCCGACAGCGCCCCCCAACACCATCATCTGGTCTTCAAAGTCCATCCGCTGGAAGACAACAGGATCGCCTTGCGCAATCTTATCATGGACGGCGCGCGCCAGTGCGGTCTGGCGCACCGGGTGCATTTCGTGCGTGGCGGCAAGCTGGCGGCACTTCTGAATGCCGCGCGCAGTGCGGTCACAGTCAATTCGACCTCGGGCCAGCAAGCCTTGTGGCGCGGCTTGCCGCTTCGGGCTTTTGGCCGCGCCGTCTACAACAAGCCCGAGTTTGTCTCGACGCAACCCATCGCCGATTTTTTCGCCGCCCCCGCCCAACCGGACAGCCGCGCCTATCGGGAATTCCGGCATTTTCTGCTTGAAACATCGCAGGTGCCGGGCGGATTTTATGCCTCGCGAAGCCGACAACACTTGCTGCGCCAGGTCATCGACATGGTGCTGGCCGAAGCGGACCCCTACGATGCACTGCTTTCTGGAACCGCGGCACCACGGCAACAGTTGTTCGCAGTGGTATGAAAAAACTGTTCTTTTTGCCATTGTTTCGCTAATCATTGCCCAAATAAGTGCAGTTCAAACTGACGGGATACTGAGCAGTGAGCCAAAAAATCAAAACCTGGACTGGGGCGTTGGTCCTAATTTCGCTGGTTGCGACCACAGCATCTTGTGGCTTACCGCGATCGGGCCCCACAAAGCGCGAAATTTACGCCGGATCCGTGGAACAGCAGGGCCAGTCATTCATCGTTACCGTCAACAACCGGGTGGCCAAACTGACTTCGCAGGAAAGCTCGCTTGGCTTCTCGAAAGCCTTCCAGAATGCTGGTCTTGTCGGGTCAGACGAGATTAATGCGGGCGACAAACTGGGCCTGACCATCTGGGAAAACGTCGATTCGGGGCTTTTGGCGGACAAAGGCCTGAATTCAACCGCTCTGACGGAAGTACAGGTCGACGGTGGCGGCTTTATCTTTGTGCCCTATGCCGGTCGGATAAAAGCTGCCGGAAACTCCCCCGAGGCGCTGCGCCGCATCATTACCGACAAGCTTGCCGAACAAACGCCAGACCCGCAGGTCGAAGTGACCCGCCTGGCCGGTGACGGGGCGACGGTTTCGGTATTGGGTGATATTGGCAGTCAGGGCGTTTACGCCATCGAACGCCCAACGCGCAATCTGTCAGCGATGATTGCCCGGTCTGGCGGTGTTTCCGTGACGCCGGAAATCGCCCAAGTGACCGTGACCCGCGGCAATCATTCCGGCAAGGTCTGGCTTAAAGACATATACTCCAATCCTGACATGGATATTGCTTTGCGCCCCGGAGACGTGATTTTGGTCGAGGCGGATCCTCGATCATTCTCAGCAATCGGCGCGACCGGAGCGCAGGCGCGCGTCCAATTCGAGACACAAAGCCTGACCGCCATCGAAGCGCTGGCGCGAGTCGGCGGCTTGCAGACCAACTTTGCCGACCCAACCGGGGTTTTTGTGCTGCGCGATGAAACCGCCGATATCGCAAATGCGGTTTTGGGTCGCCGGGATCTGACGGGTGTGCAACGTATTGCCTATGTGCTTAACCTGACCGAGCCGGAGGGTCTGTTTAACGCCCGCGATTTCCTGATCCGGGATGGCGACACGATCTATGTGACGGAAGCACCTTATGTTCAGTGGCAAAAGACACTGGCGGTCCTGACTGGTACAGCAGGATCGGCCAATTCATTAAATTCGCTTGCAAAAGGCGGATAATGATTGCCAGCCATGACACAGAGGCCGCCGCAGGTGCGCCCCGGCGGCTTTTTGTTTTTAATGGCGGCTTTCTGACTCAACCCCGTATTCGACGCATTCTGACCTTGGCAGGCTATGACCTTCGGCTGGGTGCGCCCGACCCCGGCGACGCCGTGGGCGTTTGGGGGAAAAGCCCAACCGCACCGCGTGGCGAAGCCGTCGCCCGGCATCTGGACCGCGATGTGATCCGCATCGAGGACGCATTTTTGCGCGGTATCCATCCGGGGCGGGTAAGTGGGGAACCACCGCTGGGGTTGATGATTGATCATCGAGGGGTGCATTTCGATTCTGCGCAACCGTCGGATCTTGAACATCTTCTGGCGTCCCACCCGCTGGATGACAGCGCCCTGCTGTCACGGGCCCGCTTTGGCATGGCCCGCCTCAAGGCCGCGCATCTGTCAAAATACAACGCGTTCGATCCGGGCCTGCCTACCCCGGATCCCGGCTATGTGCTGGTCATTGATCAGACCCAGGGCGACGCCTCGATCGAACACGGGCGCGCCAAAGCCTCAACTTTCCGCGAGATGCTGGTGTTTGCTCAGGAAGAACATCCCGGCGCACGCATTGTGATCCGCGCACATCCTGAGACCAGTGGCGGGCAGCGGGCGGGACACTATAGTGATGATCATGTCGGCGGGCATATCAGCCTCGTAGACGCATCCCTCTCCCCTTGGGCGCTGCTGGACGGCGCGATTGCGGTCTATACCGTGTCGTCCCAGCTTGGGTTTGAAGCGATCCTTGCTGGCCACCGTCCGCGGGTTTTCGGGCAGCCGTTCTATGCGGGCTGGGGGCTGACAGCCGATGAAAACCCGGTGGCGCGGCGGGAACGCAAACTGACCCGCGCCCAGCTTTTTGCCGCTGCGATGATCCTTGCGCCCACATGGTATGATCCCTGCCGCGACCGGCTGTGCAGCTTTGAAGACGCGCTTGACCATTTGGAGGCGCAGGTGCGCACCTTTCGCGATGACCGGCACGGTCATGTCGCCCTGGGCATGCGCCTATGGAAAAGAGGCCCCCTGCAAAAGGCTTTTGGCCACCACAAGCGGCTGGCATTTTCCGCCGATGTCGGGCGCGGGGTCGCCAGGGCCAAGGCTGACGGGCGCGGCGTGTTGATTTGGGCGGGGGCCGAAACCGAAAGCCTGCGCGAAGCATGCGATGGCCTCGCGATCCGGCGGGTCGAAGATGGCTTTCTGCGCTCGCGGGGTCTGGGGGCGGCACTGGTGCCGCCGTTGTCTCTGGTCGCCGATGGCCGGGGGATTTACTACGATCCGACCCGCGATAGCGATTTGGAACGGCTGATCGCTGCCCCCCCCCCGGCGGGCGGCGATCAGCGGGCCGAACGGCTGCTGACGGCGCTGATCCGCGCCGGCCTGTCGAAGTACAATCTGGCCGCCGAAGCTTTGCCCGACCTGCCTTCTGGCCATCGGATTTTGGTGCCCGGTCAGGTCGAGGATGATGCCTCAATCCGGTTTGGAGCCCAGGACACCTGCACAAATCTTGCATTACTGGCCCGTACAAGGGCCGAAAACCCCAGGGCTATTATCCTTTTCAAACCTCATCCGGACGTAGAGGCCGGTCTGCGCCCTGGTGCCCTGACCGCGGCCCAGGCCCGCCTCTACGCCGATATGACCGTTCCAAACGCGGATCCAATCCGCCTGATCGAAGCCGTTGACGAGGTCTGGACCATGACCTCGCTTTTGGGGTTCGAAGCCTTGATCCGCAACAAACCTGTTACCTGCCTTGGCACGCCCTTTTATGCCGGCTGGGGCCTGACACGCGACATGCACCCATCCCCGCCCCGCCGCACCGCGCGCCCCAGTCTGGCGGCACTGATCCACGCAACACTGATAGCCTATCCGCGTTACTGCGACCCGGTGTCCGGGCTGGCCTGTCCGGTCGAAGTGATTGTCGAAAGGCTGGCGATGGGACTGGTGTTGGCACCGCCGGTGGCTCACCGTATTTTGTCAAAACTTCAGGGACTTATGGCAAGTCAATCATGGCTTTGGCGCTAGCCTGAAATCTCAGGTCCGGGTCCAGAGGCTGAGCGTATCCCCCCCGATGGGCTGAGTTTCCACCAGACGAAATCCGGGGGCCGCAGCCAACCGCTCAAGACCGAGGGCGCCAACAGCAGCCCGCGCGTCGCCGCCAAGCACCGTCCCCGCGCTGAAAAGTGCAAGGTCGTCCACAAGCTGCGCGCGCAACAAAGCCGCCGCCAGTTGGCCGCCGCCTTCGCAAAAGACCCGCGTCAGCCCCGCCGTACCAAGAACCGCCAGGAATGCTGTCATATCCAGCCCATGCGGCCCGGTCGGAACCTCAAAAAGCCGCGCGCCGCGCGCCGTCCACTGCACACGGGCCGCTTCGGGGGCATCCGGCCCGTGGATCAACCATAGCGGTACCGCGCGCGCCGTCCGGGCCAAAGCCCCGTCCTGCGGCAGATCAAGCCGGCTGATGGCGACGATACGCACCGGCTGGCGCCGCACCCCCATGTCGCGGACCGTCAGCCGCGGATCATCGGCCCGTGCTGTCCCGGCCCCGATCAGCACCGCGTCATGGGCGGCGCGCATCAGATGCACACGGCGGCGGGCATCGGGCCCGGTGATCCAGCGGCTTTCCCCGGCGGCCGTCGCGATACGGCCATCAAGGCTGGCGGCCAGTTTCAGGGTCAGCATCGGGCGGCCGTCGTGAATGCGGGACAAAAAGCCCCGTTGGATACGCTTGGCGGACTCGGCCAACACACCGCTCGCAACCGCAATCCCCGCGGTCCGCAGCATCGCATAGCCCCTGCCCTTGACGCGCGGATCGGGGTCCTCAAGCGCTGAGACGACCCGGGCAACCCCGGCCGCAATCAACGCATCTGCGCAAGGCGGGGTGTGGCCGTGATGGGCGCAGGGCTCAAGGCTGACATAGGCGGTGGCCCCGCGTGCGGCCACGCCCGCCTGCGCGAGGGCCATGGTTTCGGCATGCGGCCTGCCACCAGCTTGCGTCCAGCCGCGCCCGAGGATGCGGCCGTCTTTGATGATGACGCAGCCCACCGCCGGATTGGGCCAGACCTGCCCCAAGCCGCGCGCCCCCAAAGCGATGGCCAGCGCCATGAAGCGCTGGTCCGCCTCGGCGGTCACTCTTCGGCGGCGCCGGTCGGGCGCAGCTCCGAGACGAATTTGTCGAAATCATCCGCCGCCTGGAAGTTTTTGTAAACGCTGGCAAAGCGGACGTAGCCGACGGTGTCGATCCGCGCCAGGCTTTCCATGACGATCTCACCGATGATCTTTGACGGAATGTCGGTTTCGCCCAAGGATTCCAGCCGCCGCACGATGCCGGAAATCATCTGATCAATCCGTTCCGGATCAATCGGGCGTTTCTGCATGGCAATGCGGATCGAGCGTTCCAGCTTGTCGCGGTCGAAATCCTCGCGCTTGCCCGAGGATTTGATCACCACCAGATCGCGCAGCTGAACCCGCTCATAGGTGGTGAAGCGGCCGCCACAGGCCGGACAAAACCGGCGGCGGCGGATGGAGACGTGATCTTCGGCGGGACGGGAGTCCTTGACCTGCGTATCGACATTTCCGCAAAACGGACAGCGCATTCCCTTCTCCCCTGA
>JANMDM010000095.1:0-5758 GCA_031376305.1 Pseudomonadota bacterium
GATGAGCCGATCCGGGCGATCAATGTGCTCTATGATGGTACCGTCAGCCAGATGAACCTTGCGGCGCTGAATTGTGCGGCGATTGCCGGGATCATGAAGGCCACCAACCCGGATGTGAACATGGTTTCGGCCCCGGTGATTGCCAAGGAACGCGGCGTGCAGATCGCCACGACGCGGCAAGAAAAGGGCGGGGTGTTTGATGGCTATATGAAGCTGACGGTGGTCACCGACAAACGTGAACGTTCAATCGCCGGGACGGTGTTCAGCGACGGCAAGCCGCGTTTCATTCAGATCAAAGGGATCAATGTCGATGCCGAGATCGGCGCGCATATGCTTTACACCACCAACGAAGACACCCCGGGGATCATCGGCACACTTGGTCAGGCGCTGGGCGATGCTGGCGTGAACATCGCCAACTTCACCCTTGGCCGGTCGGGTGCAGGGCTTGACGCCATCGCGCTGTTGTATCTTGATGAAGCGCTGCACCCGGATGTGGTGAAAAAGCTGAGCGACACCGGCAAGTTCCAACAGATCAAGCCATTGGTGTTCGACGTTTCCTGACGGGCGGGTTATAGCGCGCAAGGGGGCCGGACAGCGGCCCCCTGCCTGCCTTCGGAGAGATTATGCGCACCTATGCGATTGGCGACATTCACGGCCATCTCGACAAGCTTCAGGACCTGCATACGCTGATCGACGCGGATCGCGCGATATGCGGCGATGGCGAAGCCCCCGTGGTGCATATTGGCGATCTGGTAGATCGCGGGCCGGACAGTCGCGGGGTTCTTGACTATCTGATCGCCGGTCGGGCCGACAGCGAACCTTGGGTTGTGATCAAGGGCAATCATGACCGGATGTTTCGCGGCTTTATGGCCGACCCGGACGACCATGACCCAGGGCTGCGCGCCGATCTTCACTGGATCGATCCGCGTCTTGGCGGCGGTACGACGCTGGCGTCTTATGGCGTGGCGGGGGCGGGCGAGAAGCTGTTGTTCGATCTGCATGATGCGGCCGTACACGCAGTGCCGGACGCCCATCTTGACTATATTGATGCTATGCCCAGCTACTTTTTGCGCGGTGCATGTCTGTTTGTTCACGCGGGTATCCGCCCCGGTGTCGATCTGCATGATCAGCGGGAAGATGATCTGCTGTGGATCCGCAAGGGTTTTTTGGAAGACCCGCGCGACCATGGCGTTCTGGTGGTCCACGGTCACACGCCCGTAGACGGCGTGACCGATTATGGCAACCGGCTGAACATCGACACCGGGGCCGGGTATGGCAAGCTGATGTCAGCAGTGGTGATCGAGGGTCGCGACGTGTTCCGGCTGACCGCCCGGGGGCGGGTGCCGGTCAGGCGGCCTCAGTGACGATCCGCTGCATCCGAATGTCATGTGGCTGGGGGAAGATCGTGTCGATCAGACTGGATGACAGGCCAATGCCGATCGGCATGCAGGCCGGGCCAAGTTGTGCCAGCGTCCGGTCGAAATAGCCGCCGCCATACCCCAGCCGGTAGCCCAACAGATCGTGACCGACAACCGGCGCCAGCGCGATGTCGGGGATGAGCCAATCACCTTCGGCAGGGACCGGAATGTTCCAGAATCCGCGCTCCATCCGCGCGCCGGGCGTCCAGGCACGAAAGCGCAGGGATGCGGCTTTTTCGACCACCAGCGGCAAAGCCGCCACGGCCCCACGGGCGGCAAGCGTGGCCAACCAGGGGCGCAGGTTAAGTTCCGCCCTGATCGGCCACCAGGCCGAACTCACCTTGCCACTGATGTCACCAAGGATCTGATCAAGACGCCGGGCGATCACTTCGGCGGCGGCTTGCCGGGTGGCCACCGGCAGGGCGGCGCGCGCGGCGAGCAGGCGCTGCCGTTCGGCCTTGCGCCACCGCGCCACGTCGCGGGCCTGAACCGGGTCGGCACCGCCTTGCAAGCCGCCCTGATCCGCGTCCGGGTCATGCAGGAAACAAGGGGGCGAGGCATAGGCACCGCCTGCGTCCGATGAGGAAGCCTGCGGCGGTTTGCGCGGCATGGAATGGCACCTTCCCGGATGTTTGTGCACTGACAGGCGCATGAAGCGACCGTCGGGGGAAAGTGTCAACCCGTGCCCCTGCGGATCTGACCCTGCGGCACAGATCCTCAGGGCGCCACTTGGCGGGTAGCGCGACGCGACCGGGCAGGCTAGGTTTCTGAAACACCGGTGCAGAGAGGTTAGACCATGAGCGATATTGTAATACTTGACGGCGCGCGCACCGCCATCGGGGAGTTCGGCGGGGCGCTGGCTGGACGTTCGCTGATCGACCATGGCGTGCCGGTGGTCCACGGTCACACGCCCGTCGATATCGTAAGCCATTATAGCAACCGGCTGAACATTGACACCGGCGCCGGGTATGGCAAACCAATGTCTGCGGTGGTGATCGAGGGATGCCAGATCTGGCACCTGACGCCACAAGGTCGTGTGGAAATAACGGTCTGATCGGCTTACGGTATCTGTGCGCCACCGTTGATCGCCCAACGGCTGCCAGACGTTCATTATTATCACGCATGAGGGTGCTCTACGGTGACATCGGAGCAGGGCTATAGACGACAGGGCGTTGTGGCGATGTTCTCGCGCCCCCGTTTGGTGCGGCACAAGGTTATGACCAATCGCTGGTTTCTGCGGCCGCTGAGCATCGCCATTGTCTCTGATCTGCATGTTTGCGCGCCTTGGGTGTCGCTCGATGGGCTGACGCATATCGTTGGGCTGACCAATGCACTTCAGCCCGATCTGATCCTGTTGCCCGGCGATTTTATCGCCTCGCGTGCGCTGCCGGGTCGGCGCGAAGGCATGCCCGCGATCGCGCGGGTGCTGGCGGCGCTACGCGCACCGCTGGGTGTGTTTGCGGTGATGGGCAATCACGATTGGCGCGACTGCGATCTGGCACGGTCATCGGGCTTCAAGAACAGTTCCGTCGCCAACGGGCTGGCCGATGTCGGCATTGCGATGTTGTCCAACCGGGCCGAACGGCTGCAAACGGCTGACGGCGCATTCTGGCTGGTTGGCCTGGACAGCCAGCGGCCGTTTCCGGGGCGGCCGAAGCGTGTCTTCCATGACCCAGAAAAAGCCTATGCTGCGGTGAACGCCGATGAAGCGGCGATCCTTATGGCCCATGAGCCGGATTATTTTGACCACGGTGACAACCGGGCATTCTTGCAGATCAGCGGCCATACGCATGGCGGCCAGATGAATCTGGCGCGCTGGCGACCGCTGACGCCATCGCTTTATGGCAGCAAATATGCCTGGGGCCATATCCGTGACGGCGACAGGCATCTGGTTGTGTCTGGCGGCATTGGCTATTCGGGCGTGCCGCTGCGTCTTTTCCAGCCGCCTGAAATCACGCTGGTGACGATATCCGCCGGCGGTTAGGCTCCGCCCAGATTACCGGAGGATGAGCCATGAGCAACGATATTGTAATTCTTGACGGCGCGCGCACCGCCATCGGGGCGTTCGGCGGGTCGCTGGCGGGCGTGACCCCGATCGACCTTGGCACGGTGGTGGCCAAGGCCGCATTGGAACGGTCCGGGGTGGAAGCCGCCCGGATCGGCACCGTGGTCTTTGGTCATGTCATCAACACCGAACCGCGCGACATGTACCTAAGTCGGGTGATCGCCATGCAGGCCGGGGTGCCTTATGAAACCCCCGCAATGACTGTGAACCGGCTGTGTGGATCCGGTGTGCAAGCCATCGTCTCGGCCGCGCAGGCACTGATGCTGGGCGATGCGGCGTTTGCGCTGGCAGGGGGCGCCGAATGCATGAGCCGTTCACCCTATTCCTTGCCCGTCGCCCGCTGGGGTCAGAAGATGGGCGATACCAAGGCCGTTGATATGATGACCGGGGTGCTGACCTGCCCGTTTGGAACCGGGCACATGGGGGTGACTGCGGAAAACGTCGCGCGCGACCACGGGATCAGCCGTGCCGATCAAGATGCCTTCGCGTTGGAAAGTCAGGGGCGCGCCGCACGGGCGATTGCCTTGGGGCGGTTCCGGGATCAGATCGTCCCGGTCGAGATAGCGTCGCGCCAGGGGGCGGTGTTTTTCGCGGTGGACGAGCATCCCAAAGTCAGCAGCCCCGAGATTTTGGCGGGGTTGAAGCCGGTGTTCCAGAAGGATGGCACGGTGACGGCGGGCAATGCCAGCGGCATCAATGACGGCGCCGGCGCGCTGGTGCTGGCGCGGGGGGATGCGGCGGCCAAGGCGGGCTTGCGACCCCGGGCGCGGATCATCGGCTACGCGGTGGCCGGGGTGCGGCCCGAGGTGATGGGCATCGGCCCGGTCCCGGCGGTGCGGGCCTTGCTGGCGCGAACCGGGTTGAAAGCCGGGGATTTCGACGTGATCGAATCAAACGAGGCTTTTGCGGCGCAGGCTTTGGCGGTGAGCAAAGATTTGGGGTTGGACCCGGCCAAAGTGAACCCCAATGGCGGGGCCATTGCCCTGGGCCACCCGGTCGGCGCAACCGGGGCGATCATCCTGCTGAAGGCGTTGGCGGAACTGGAACGCGCCGACGGGCGGCTGGGCCTGATCACGATGTGCATCGGCGGCGGTCAGGGAATAGCACTGGCGATCGAGCGGGTGTGAGGGGGCGCAGTTCGGGGCCGCGATCACGGTGCCCAGATCAGTACAGATTGGCAAAGCCTTGAAACGCTCCGGTATCGCGGGTTTTGTTAAGCGGATCATAACGGGTTTTGAGCGGCTTTGGAGAGAGCCGTCGCTCGTTTGACAATGTGCTGACTGCCTGACCCATGGGGCGGTAACCTGTGGGGCGTCAGGTTTCGGCCTCGGCCTTCAGCCCCGCCGCCCCGGTCACCGCGCGGACGGAACCGAGGCCGTCGCGGTGGAGCACGGTTGCCTCAGAGGTGACCGCGCCCGAGACGATTTTTCGCACGAGGCGGATGTCGGGGGTCGGGTATTCGGTCATCTCCTCGACCGCGCCCTGGCCGAACTTGCGGATCTCGATGGGCCCCAGATAGACCGTCACGCTCGCCCCGGCCCCCGGCGTGGCGCAGTTGGCGCCGGTATAGCCTTCGAGCTTCTTCAGCCGTGCGCCGTCGGCGCCGTAGACATAACAGGTCTTCTTGCCCACGTAGGTGACCGACAAGGGCCGGTTCTCGCCGTCATAGCTCATCACCTTGGCGTCAAGGCGCCTCAGGTCATGTTGGGGTTCAGGTCGCAGGCGAGCGTCTGGGTGGGGCTGTCCGAGTTCGGACAAAAGGTTAGGGTGTTGAAATTGCTTATATTTAATGGGTAGCGTTAAGGGAATCTTAGGGTTTGACCGGAGGGTCGCAGCGGCATTGGGGCACGACTGGCACACGGCGGACCCGCTGTCAGCTCACCGATCCGGTGGGGCGAAACCCCGCCCCGCAGCGCGCGTTGCCGCGTGAGATGTCCTGGGCAGATTGCCCACGCTACGGCTTGCTCCCGCGCTCCGCCAGCGGTCATCCTACCACAGAAAAATCCTGGATTCGTTCGGAAAATGGGAGTTTCTAGGGATCGCTCTTTTCCGCTGTTTGATTTGGTTGAGAAAGCAGGAAATCTTCCCAAACAATATCGGGTCGATGCATAACAGAGGCAATCGCGTCTCCATCAAGCAGAAAGTCTAAGTAGATAGAAAAATCAGCGCTAATTATAGCGAAAATCGCCAAACCCTCATCAAAAACGGCAAACCCCGACAAGAATTTCCTATCAGAATCTTCGCGCGATCTGGCAAGAAATACCTTTGGTGATTC
>JANMDM010000106.1:0-15981 GCA_031376305.1 Pseudomonadota bacterium
TGTCTGCCCCCCGCACCCCCCGAGAGTATTTGTGCAAAGAAAAAGTATTGGAATTATTGCTCGGTCAGACCGCGCAATTCCTCCAATGCCGGATTGGTTTCTGGACGGGCGATTTGTGCGCCTGGTTGCCGGGGTTCGGCAGGCAGCGGGCGGGTGCGAAAATAATGCGCCTCGCGCGCACCGAAGTAGAAGCCGACGATGGCGGCCAGCAGCCACCAGAGCGGATCCGGCACATAGTTCAGACCCACCATGCGTTCGGCAAACTTGAGTGGGTCGATCATCGCGTAGACAAACAGACCCAAGGTCCCCAAGGCCAGCATCGGGCGCGGCAGGCGGTTCAGGCCGTTGACAAAACGGTCAAAGCGGCCAGGGGCGGCGTATTGGAATTCGACGCCATGCTCATCGAGGGCGGCCATGTAGGCTTCGTGGGCGATCTGCATTTTCTTGGTGGCGTTTGGCAAGAAGACCTCGGCCACGCCGGTCGCCGCCTGCCCCAGTGCGGTGGTGGCAGCGGCCCCGCCGAAGACTTTGTCGATTATCCCCATGATGCGGTCCTTTGGCGATGCGCAGCGTCGGTCAGCCGAAAGCGCGGTGATAGGAAACTTTCGGCGCGCAGGATCCAGCCGCCTTTGCCGCCAGCGCGGGTGCGGGCGAATTTTCGGCTTTGGGGGCGCTGATCCGCCAGGGCGTAGTAGTAGTTGCGCCGCGCGATGGCATAGGCATCGGCAAACAACACAGGATCGGCGGCGGCGGCGGCATGGGCGGTGGCGATGGTGTGCGGGCCGACCGCGCCATCGGCGGTCAGATCATGGCCCATGTCGATCAAGAGACGTTGCAGGATCTTGACCGCATTCGCCCCGGCATTGACATACATGTCGAAGATCTGCGGTTGCACCGCCTCGGGCAGATCGGCGAGCCGCGGGCGGCGGAAGTAATACTCGACATAGAGCGCCACGGCCCGCTCGCGGGTCAGGGCGCGGACATCGGCGACATCGATGCGCCCGTCGCTGGTCATATCCAGCCCGAGACGCCGCAGCGTCGCCAGTGTTATCCCATATTTCGTCGCACCGCCCGGATCATCAGGATCATTCACATAGCCCCCCTCGCGGGCGACAATCTCGGCGGCAAGTTCGGTGACGCTTGGCATGGCCTCTCCCCGGAAATCTCGGGGAAAGACTGCTCACAAAGGGTTAATTCGTTGCGGGGGCGGCGTTCGGATCAACGTAGGTACCTTGTTCCTTCAGGGCGTCGAGGACTTCTTTGGGCATGTATTTCTCATCATGCTTGGCCAGAATCTCGGTGGCGATGAAAGTATCACCCTGCATATGTCCGGTACCGATCATGCCCTGACCTTCGCCAAAAAGATCGGGCAATATCCCGGTAAAGCGGACCGCGACGGTGGCGTTGTTGTCGGTGACGCGGAAGGTGACGGTCTCACCCTGGCCCCGCATCAGGCTGCCTTTGACCACCAGCCCGCCAATGCGAAAGGTTTCGGCCGCGGGCGGCAGTTCGGCCAGGACCTGGGTGGGCGAGCGGAAAAAATTGATGCCGTCGCGCAGACCGTAGCCAATTAGGGCCGTCGCTGCGATCAGCGCCAGGGCGGCAATGACAATCACCTGAATACGGCGGGTTTTCTTGAGGGTTTTCATCCGGACCTCATGGAAACACCGGCGCCAGCATCAACCCTGCGGTTTCCTCCAGCCCCAGCATCAGATTGGCATTCTGGATCGCCTGACCGGAGGAGCCCTTTGTCAAATTGTCCAACGCCGCGACGACGATGGCGCGTCCGGGAATGCGGTCGCCAACCACCCCGAGGTGCACATAGTTCGACCCGGCGATCGAGCGGGTCGAGGGCAGCTGCCCCATAGGCAGGACATGCAAAAACGGCTCGGGCGCGTAGCGGTTTTGCAGCGCCCTGTAGATCGCCACCGGGTCGCCTTTGACGTAGACGGTGGCCAGAATACCCCGGTTGAAGGGCATCAGATGCGGGGTGAACTGGACCCGCACCGGGCGGCCTGCAACGCGGCTGAATTCCTGATCAAACTCACCCAGATGCCGGTGGGTGCCGCCCGCCGCATAGGGATGGGTGCCGCCGGACAGTTCTGCATGCAACAGGTTTTCTTTCAGCGACCGCCCCGCCCCCGACACCCCGGCTTTGAGGTCGAGAATAATCTCGTCAAGGTCAATCACTCCCGCTTCGATCAACGGGCGCAGGGCAAACTGGCCGGTCGCGGCATTGCAGCCGGTGCCCGCGACCAACCGCGCCTTGGCAATTTCGGGGCGGTAAAATTCAGTCAGGCCATAGACGGCTTCTTTTTGCAAATCGACCGCCACATGGGGTTTGCCGTACCATTTCTCATAGTCAGCCGGATCGCGCAGACGGAAATCAGCCGACAGATCCACGATCTTTAAACTGCGCGGCAGGGCAGAAATGACGGCCTGACTGGTCGCATGCGGCAGGGCGCAAAAGGCGAGGTCGACGCTGGAAAAATCAATATCCTCGATCCTTGCCAGTCGCGGCAGATCGAGATGGGCGAGAAAGGGGAATACCTCTGCCATCGTCATACCGGCCTTGCGGTCCCCTGACAGCGCCGTAACCCGCATCGAGGGATGGGTGGCAATCAGGCGCACAAGTTCGGCGCCGGTGTAGCCGGACGCCCCGAGGATGGCGATTCGTTGGGTCATTGCACTCTCCGATCCGTAGCGGATCGGTGATGCGCGAGGAACCGCAGGGTTTCAATTAAATTTTCTCGCGATGCCCAAAATTGATTACGGCATTTATCCGGCCGTCCGGGGCAGCGCCGCGACGCCGCCGCGCAGTCTTTCAGTTTTCGGCGGTGCCCGCGCGGCCTCCGTGTCGCCGGCGCAGCCTGGTCAGCATGAAAAGCGTCAGAATGCCGGACAAAAGCAGGGCACTTGCCGCTGGCAGTGGCACCGCCGCAGGTGTCGGCGGAATAGTTGCCCCAATGTTGATCCTTTTGAGGGTAATTCGCTGCGCGAAACTGGGGGCCAGGGCGCTTTTGGGGGGCAAAATATCAACCTTGAACTGCAATCCGCCACCCGCAGTCACATGCACCGAAATCGCGAGGGTTTCGCGCGGATGCCATTGGCGGGAGAAAACTTCGTTCAGACGGGACTCGTTCCAGCGCCACTTATAGGGTGAGGTGCTGCACAATGTTTTGCCACCCCGTGCGAAGGCAACCGATGCGCCCCTGGCGACACTTACACTCAGGCTTACTTGTCTTGGCGCCGGCTGCAGCGGCGGAAGTGTCAGGGTGTGTTGGCTTTTCACTGGGGCCACGCCGACAAGCCCGGCAAGCCCAATGCTGATCGGAGCTACCCGCCACCAGTTTTCCGCACCCTTCAGCTTGATGACTGCCGGATCTTGCACGGTCATCGACAAGGCTGCGCCGGCCACACCAAAGGCAATCGCCCCGGCGAAGGCAAAGAGTCGTGCCCGAATGAGGCCGATCCAGAGCATTCCTTGTGATACCTGCAACAGAGTCTACTAAGCGCGGCTACGCCAAAATATTGTCTGCAGGATGGCAAATGTTTGGAAAGCTGTTCAGGCCGCCTCGAAAGTGATTTTACGCCGCAAAAATTGCGTGGCCTTGTTGGAAACATTGGCCGGATCGCCAGTGGTCAGGAACTTTGACACCGGACCAGGCCCCAAAAACTCGGGGCGGCGCTGGAGGTAATCCTTGAGGCTGGCTGCCACCAGTGCTGGCTGGGACAAGACCCGCACATTGGGGCCAAGCGCTTCTGTAAAAGCCTTTTCCATCAAGGGGTAATGGGTGCATCCAAGGATCGCGGCCTCTGGTTTTGGCATCCGCCGCTTCAAAGCTTCGACATGGCTGCGCACCAGCGCTTCGGCCAACATTTCGTCACCTTGTTCAATCGCGTCCACCACGCCACCACAGGGCTGCGCCTCGACATCAACGCCAATGGCGCGGAAGGCAAGCTCCCGCTGAAAGGCGCGGCTGGCCACCGTGGCAGGGGTGGCAAACAAGGCAACGTGTTTCACCGCAACCTCTCGGGGTGACGAATTGTCGCCCCATTGACGTTCGGTCAGCGACTCGATCACCGGCACCAAAACCCCCAAAACCCGCTTGTCGGACGGCACCCAGGTTTCCTGCATGCGCTTCAGCGCCGCCGCAGACGCGGTATTGCAGGCCAAGACCACCAGATCGCATCCCTCGGCCCAAAGCCGTACTACCCCGGCGCAGGTCAGATCAAAGATTTCCTCGGCGCTGCGCACCCCGTAAGGTGTGTGGGCGTTGTCGCCATAATAAACAAAGGGCACCTCGGGCATGGCTTTGGCCACCGCCTCGTAGATGGTCAAGCCACCCAGACCGGAATCAAATATCCCAACTGCCATCGTCGCCTCCGGTTGCGCTATTGTTCCGCTGATACGCTGCAACAGCGCAGAAATCTACGGGTCCGTTGCGCCTATTCCGCAGCCTGCGCCAAAGGCGTGCCCCCTGACCGGATTGCCGCCAAAAGTTCTGTCCGGCGTTTCGCTACCTTGACCATAGCGGCTTCCTTCACCAAGCCAAAACCCCGAATATCCTGCGGCAGCAACGCCAGGGCCTTGGCCGCCGCAAAGGTTGCGGGGGTCAGATGTGGCAAAATCTCGGCCATATCCGCCTCATATTCGGTGATCAGCGCCCGTTCTGCACGACGTTCTTTGGATCGCCCGAACGGATCGAACGCCGTGCCGCGCAGGCCTTTCAGACTGGCAAGCAGCCGGAACAGCGGCACAATCCAGACGCCAAATTCGCGTTTCTTCGGGCGGCCATCGGCCCCCAGGCCGCTTAACATCGGCGGCGCGAGGTGGAAGGACAGCTTCAGATCACCGTCGAATTCCGCCCGCGCCTTGTCAGCGCTGGTCAAATGCAGGCGGGCGACTTCATATTCGTCCTTATAGGCCAGAAGCTTGTGATAGCCCAAAGCGACGGCTTCGCGCAGATCAACAGGGGCTGAGGCGACCATCCGCTGGAAGCGTTGAGCATAATCCAGGTTTTGATAGGCCACCAAATGTCGAGCGCGAAAGTCGATTTTATCTTGCAAAGATAATGCTATTGCGGATTTTTCCTCAAGTAGATCGGCAACATCGGCCGGGGCGGACGCCGCCCAACGGCCAATCTCAAAGGCCGCAAGGTTGCCCTTGACCGACGCGCCATTCATCGTAACCGCTTGGCGGATCGCCGGTGCCGTCAGCGGCAAAAGCCCCCGCTGCCAGGCGGCCCCCAACACGATCATGTTGGAATAGATGGAATCGCCCAGCAGCTTGACGGCAAGACGCGAGGCATCGAAGAAGCTGACCCGATCCCGCAATCGCGCCTCAAGCGACAACCGCAGGCGGTCGGCAGGCAAGTGGAAATCGCGGTTCTTGGTAAATTCACCGGTGATAATTTCATGGGCGTTTACCACGGCCCCGGTGCGCCCGGTGGTCATCAACCCAAGGGTACGCGCCCCGGCAGTTACGACAAGATCGCCGCCAATAACGCAGTCCGCTTCGCCGGTGGCCACACGAATAGCAGTGATATCGCCGGGTTTGTCCGCAATCCGCAGATGGATATGAACCGCGCCACCTTTTTGCGCGAGGCCGGCCATTTCCATCATCCCGGCCCCCTTGCCGTCCAGATGTGCAGCCATCGCCAGCACCGCACCGACAGTCACAACACCGGTGCCGCCAACCCCGGTCAGCACCGTGTTATGGGTGCCGTCGATCACCGGCAGCATAGGCTCCGGCAACTCAGGCAAGGTGAAATCCGCCGTCGCCGTCTTGCGCAGCTTGGCCCCGGAAACCGTGACAAAAGATGGGCAAAAGCCCTTGAGGCAGGAAAAATCCTTGTTGCAAGATGACTGGTCAATGGCCCGCTTGCGGCCCAGCTCGGTTTCCACCGGCACGATCGAGACGCAGTTCGACTGCACCCCGCAATCGCCGCAGCCTTCGCAGACATCGGTGTTGATGAAAACCCGGCGGTCGGGGTCAGGGAAGGCGCCTTTCTTGCGGCGACGGCGCTTTTCGGCGGCACAGGTCTGCACATAAACTATCGCCGACACACCACTGATTTGGCTGAATTTCTCCTGCACCTGCATCAGCTCCTCGCGCTCATGCACTTCGATCCCTTTCGGGAAGGCCGCCAGGTCGACATCTTCTTTGGCATCATAGACCATGGCGATGTGACTGACGCCCATCGCCTGAATTTCACGCACGATCTGCTGGGCGGTCAGGCCACCTTCGTTCGGCTGGCCGCCGGTCATCGCCACCGCATCGTTGAACAGGATCTTGTAGGTAATGGTGGTGCCCGCCGCCAAGGCCGCGCGGATCGCCAATGAGCCGGAATGGTTATAGGTGCCGTCGCCAAGGTTCTGGAACACATGCGGGCGGGTCGAAAAGGGCGCTTCGCCAACCCAGTTTGCGCCTTCGCCGCCCATCTGGGTGAAGCCGGTGGTTTCGCGGTCCATCCACTGCACCATGTAGTGGCAGCCGATCCCGGCATAGGCGCGGCTGCCCTCGGGCAGTTTGGTCGAGGAATTATGCGGGCAACCCGAACAAAACCAAGGCTTCCGGACCGCAATCTCGGGCGCATTGTCATTGCGACGCGCCGCTTCCAATGTCGCCAGTCCGGTCTTGACGCCTTCGGTGCCGCGCCCTTCCTCGATCAAAATACCGCCGATTTTTTCCGCAATCATCACCGGGTCAAGGGCATAGCGGGTCGGAAAAAGCTCCTCATCCGTGCCGCCTTTTTTCCAGCCATAGACACGCCTGCCCCGGCGGTCGTCAAAGATCGACTCCTTGACCTGCACCTCGATCAGCTTGCGTTTTTCCTCGACCACCACGATCAGTTCCAGCCCTTCGGCCCAATCGTGAAAGCTTTTCATATCCAGCGGGAATACCTGCCCGATCTTGTAGGTGGTGATCCCCAGCCGTTCGGCCTCGGCTGCATCAATGCCCAAAAGATCCAGCGCATGGCACAAATCCAGCCAGTTTTTCCCGGCAGCAACAAAGCCGATCTTGGCCCCGGTCCGGCCCCAGACCCGGCGGTCAATACCATTGGCGCGGGCAAAGGCTTCGGCGGCGAAGCGTTTGTAGTCGATCATCCGGGCTTCCTGCGCCACCGGCGTATCGCCCAGACGAATGCTCAGCCCGCCTTCCGGCAGCGGAAAGTCCGGGGTCACAAAAGCTTGCCGGAAGGGATCGCCATCAACCACCGATGTCGCCTCGACGGTATCTTTCATGGTCTTAAGGCCCACCCAGACCCCGGCATAGCGGCTCAGCGCCCAGGCGTAGACACCGTAGTCCAAAATCTCCTGCACACCCGCCGGGCTGACCACCGGCATATAGGCATCTACCATCGCCCAGTCAGACTGGTGCAGCACGGTCGAGCTTTCTCCGGTGTGGTCATCGCCCATCGCCATCACCACGCCGCCATAAGGCGCGGTGCCCGACATATTCGCGTGGCGCATCACGTCACCGGATCGGTCAACCCCCGGCCCTTTGCCATACCAAAGCGCGAACACGCCGTCGTATTTCCCCTCGCCGCGCAGTTCCGCTTGTTGCGTGCCCCAGATCGCGGTGGCGGCAAGGTCTTCGTTCAGCCCAGGCTGAAACCGGATGTCGTTCGCCTCCAGCAACGGCTTTTCCCGCGTCATCTGCTGATCGACCCCGCCCAGCGGCGAGCCACGATAGCCCGAGACATATCCAGCCGTATTCAGCCCCGCCGCTCGGTCCCGCGTCTTTTGCATCAACATCAGCCTGACAAGGGCTTGCGTGCCATTCAGCAGAACCGGCGATTTCGTAAGATCGAAACGATCTTTCAGGCTGATATCTTGCCGGCTCATGGTGTTCTCCCTGACGATCATGCGACCAAGGTCATTATAGGTCAAATCAACTGACCTATAAAGCGATTTATCAGATCCAATTCACTTCTTAGCTTTGGTTCAAGGCGCTAACCGCGTTAGAAGGCTCACGCAGATGCGCCACCCGATCTTAGCAAGATTGCTTCTGGTTAGCGCCAAACATTTGAACGGACATGACGGAATGGATTGGGACAAACTCAGAATCTTTCACGCCGTGGCTGCGGCGGGGTCGCTGACCCATGCCGGCGAAACCTTGCACCTGAGCCAGTCTGCGGTCAGTCGACAGATCCGGGCGTTGGAGGAAAGTCTGGACACCACGCTTTTTCACCGCCATGCGCGGGGGCTGATTCTTACCGAACAGGGCGAGTTGCTGTTTGAAGCAACCAACTCGATGAACAAACGTCTAGATGCCGCCGCCGCCCGTATCAGAGACAGCGAGGAAGAAGTATTTGGCGTGCTGCGGGTCACTACGACCACCGGCTTTGGCACCCTTTGGTTGGCGCCGCGGCTGACCAAACTTTATGAAAAATTCCCCGACCTGAAGATCGAACTGATGCTGGAAGAACGGGTGCTCGATTTGCCGATGCGCGAAGCCGATGTGGCGATCCGCATGAAGGAACCCAGTCAGGCCGACCTGATCCGCCGCCGCTTGATGAATATCCGCATGCAGCTTTATGCAACGCCGGAATATCTGGAAAAGAACGGCACACCGACGCGTCTTGAGGATTTCGCCGATCATCGTTTGATCAGCCAGAACCCCAATACTCCTCAGGTCGCTGCCGGGGCCAGTCTGGTGCATTCCTTGATGGATTATGACATCCGCTCGACATTGACGGTGAATAACTATTTCGGGGTCTTGCAAGGCGTTCTGAACCATCTTGGGATTGGCGTTCTGCCCGACTACCTGTGGGAAGATTTCCCGCATCTGATCCGTGTGCTGCCGATAGTTGAATCCGCCGAAGTCCCGGTTTTTCTGGCCTATCCAGAAGAACTCAGACAATCGAAGCGCGTCGGCGCCTTTCGCGATTTTGTCATGGAAGAGATCATGGCTTACCGAAAACGTCAGGCTGAGGATATGCCCAACTGAGGCATGTTCGCCACGCATAGCGGCAATGATGCAACTGCAGCATTTTCCTCTTGAACCGTGCACATGCTAATCATAAATACCCGTACAGAAGGCGATAGTCTGAGGAAACTCCTTTCGTCTTCTACCTCCCTGTTGGACTTGGGCCGAGCATTGTCTCGGCCTTTTTTTTGCACCTGGCCTGTGTCAGCGCGGCAATTGCGCCAGCCTGCGTCGCCGCCGCAAGAAAACAGCGTCGGCCGGATTGGCCGCCAGATCTATGGCGCGGTCGTAGGCCTGCAAGGCGCGGTGTTGCTGACCGGCGCGATGGGCGAGTTCCCCCAGTGCCGCATGATAGGGCTGATACCCCGCCAAAGCTGTTGTCAGCGCGTCCATCTCGCGCAGCGCCGCCTCCAGTGATCCGGATTCCGCCAAAGCCACCGCCCGGTTCAGCCGAACAACCGCTGTTGGCTCCATCCGCAACAGGCTGTCGTAAAGCAAGGTTATCTGCCGCCAGTCCGGGCCTCTTTCGGCCATATGCAAGGCACTGATGGCGGCTTTGATCTGAAACGGACCCGGCGTCAATTTTGACATTGCCCGATCCAGAAGCGCCAAACCTTCGGCGCCTTGAGCCCGATCCCAAAGGGCGCGGTCTTGTACCGGGATGGGCACGCTGGCGCCCTGCCCGTCCAACCGCGCGCGCCGCCTTGAATGGGTCAGCAGCATCAACGCCAAAAGTCCGATCGTTTCCGCCTCGCCGGGGCGAAGCTGGTCCAGCATCCGCGCCAGATACAGCGCTTCGTCGCAAAGGCCGCCGTCGGGGTTGGCAGTGCCGGCATCGGCCGAATAGCCTTGATTGAAAATCAGGTAGATGACCGCCAGAACCGACCCCAATCGTTCGGCCCAAGCCTCCGGCCCCGGCACAACATAGGGAATGCCTGCCGCCGCGATCTTGGCGCGGGCGCGGCTCAGGCGCTGGCCCATCGCCGGCTCAGAATCCAGAAAAGCGCGGGCGATATCCGCCGTGGCCAACCCGCCAAGGCAGCGCAGTGTCAAGGCAACGCGGGTCTTCGGTTCCAGCGCCGGATGGCAGCAGGTGAAGATCAGCCGCAAGCGCTCGTCGGGAATGTCCATCTGTTCCGCTTCGGTTCCGGCGTCACCCGCCAGAATCGCCAGCGCCGCAGCCCCGCGCCCGGCACGATCTGCTGCGCGGATGCGGTCGATGGCCTTGCGTAATGCCACCTTCAGCAACCAACCTTGCGGCGAATGCGGCACCCCCACCCGGCCCCAATGGACAAAGGCCCCGGCAAATGCCTCTTGTAAAGCGTCTTCGGCCAATTGGAAGTTGCCGATCCGGGCGATCAGCGCGGCCAAAAGCCGCCCCCGATCCACCCGCGCCAGCCGGTTGATTTCGGCCCGGATCAGATCGGGGGCAGGGATCATCAGCCGTAAATCATCACGGGCCGAAGTTCGACGGTGCCGTAAGCCGCCGTAGGGATCATCGCGGCATAGCGCAAGGCCGCGTCCAGATCGGGCACATCAATCAGATAGTAACCACCCAGACGTTCCTTGGTTTCAGCAAACGGCCCGTCCATAGTCTCGACCTTGCCACCCCTGAGCCGCAGCGATGTGGCGGTGTCCACGCCTTGCAGGCCATCACCAGCCACAAACACCCCATCCGCCTTCAACTGTTCGCTCAGGCCGAAATAGCCTTGCATCATCGCCTGAAACTCCGGCGTCCCGTATTTTGGTTCACGCGCCGGATCAGAGTAGATAAGCGCCATGTATTGCATATTCACGTCCTCCTGTTGTCATCACTTTCGACTTGCAGCGGCCTTGCGGCAAGTGCGCGCATATCAAAGACGCTGGCGCGGCGCTGATTTCGACATTGCCACAAAAAATATTTGCCGGGATCAAAAAGACAGCGCACAGAAAAGACGGTACGCAGAGCGGAATACCCCCCGAGGCCCTTCCCCTTACCCCCCCTTTGTCCTAAGAGGCGGGCCAAGCGCAAACCTCAGGGGAATTGGCAATGACCGAGCCCAAAATCACCCAAGATCTGATCGCGGCCCACGGGCTGAAGCCCGACGAATACACGCGGTTGCTTGGCATCATCGGGCGCGAGCCGACCTTTACCGAGCTTGGCATTTTTTCGGCGATGTGGAATGAGCATTGTTCCTATAAGTCGTCAAAGAAATGGCTGCGCACCCTGCCCACCACCGGGCCACAGGTTATTTGCGGGCCCGGTGAAAACGCCGGAGTCGTCGATATCGGCGATGGCCAGGCGGTGATCTTCAAGATGGAAAGCCACAACCACCCGTCCTACATCGAGCCGCATCAGGGCGCTGCGACCGGCGTCGGCGGCATTTTGCGCGATGTCTTCACCATGGGCGCGCGCCCGATCGCCGCCATGGATTCGCTGTCCTTCGGTCTGCCTTCACACCCCAAGACCGCGCATCTGGTCAAAGGCGTGGTCGAAGGGGTCGGCGGTTACGGCAACGCCTTTGGTGTGCCGAATGTTGGGGGTGAAGTGCGCTTTCACGCAGCCTATAACGGTAACTGTCTGGTCAACGCCTTTGCCGCAGGTCTGGCTGATACCGACAAGATTTTCTATTCCACCGCCTCCGGCGTCGGCATGCCCGTGGTTTACCTTGGCGCCAAGACCGGTCGCGACGGCGTTGGTGGGGCCACAATGGCCAGCGCCGAGTTCGACGACACGATCGAGGAAAAGCGCCCGACCGTGCAGGTCGGCGATCCTTTCACCGAAAAGCGCCTGCTCGAAGCCTGCCTTGAGCTGATGGCCTCGGGTAGCGTCATCTCGATCCAGGACATGGGCGCCGCGGGCCTGACCTGTTCAGCGGTCGAGATGGGCGACAAAGGCGGCCTCGGCATCCGTCTCGATCTGGACCGGGTGCCGTGCCGCGAACGGAACATGACCGCCTATGAGATGATGCTGTCGGAATCTCAGGAACGCATGCTCATGGTCCTGAAACCCGAAAAGGAAGCCGTGGCCCGCGCGATTTTTGAAAAATGGGATCTCGATTTCGCCATTGTCGGTGAAACCATTGCCGAAGACCGCTTCCTGATTCTGCATGGCAATGAAATCAAAGCCGACCTGCCGCTGAAGGCGCTTTCTGGCAATGCGCCGGAATATGACCGCCCGTGGATTGCAACGCCGAAAGCAGACCCGCTCAAAGACCGCCCGCAGATCGACCCGATCGTCGGCCTGAAGACCCTGATCGGGTCGCCGAACTACGCGCATAAAGCCTGGGTTTATGAGCAATATGACACCATGGTCATGGCCGATACCCTGCGCGCCCCCGGCCTTGGGGCGGGTGTGGTGCGTGTGCACGGCACCCCCAAGGCGCTGGCCTTCACCTCGGATGTCACCCCGCGCTACGTCAAGGCCAACCCCTATGAAGGTGGCAAACAGGCCGTCGCCGAAGCGTGGCGAAACCTGACGGCAGTGGGCGCTACCCCGTTGGCCGCCACCGATAACCTGAATTTCGGAAATCCCGAAAAGCCGGAAATCATGGGCCAGCTGGTTGGCGCCATCAAAGGCATAGGCGAGGCTTGTCTGGCGTTGGATTTCCCCATCGTTTCCGGCAATGTCTCGCTCTACAATGAAACCGACGGCACCGGCATCTTACCGACGCCGACCATCGGCGGCGTCGGCCTGTTGGCCACGCTCGACGACCTGATTGCCGGTCAACCCGAAGCCGGGGACATAGCGATTGTCATTGGGGAAACCCATGGCCACCTCGGGCAGTCCGCCCTTTTGTATGAGGCCTGGGGCCGCGAAGACGGCGATGCGCCGCCTGTCGATCTGGTTGCCGAACGCAAACACGGCGATTTCCTGCGCGCCCATCGCAAGCTGGTGAAAGCGGCGACCGACCTTTCGGACGGCGGCCTGGCACTGGCCGCCTTCAAAATGGCCGAGAGCGCTGGCCTGGGGGTGACGCTGACTGCGGGCGATACCCCGACGCTTTTTGGCGAGGATCAGGCCCGCTATCTGCTGGCCTGCACCCCGGCTCAGGCTGATGCACTTCTGGCCGCCGCCCGCACTGCCGGTGTCCCCGCTGCCCGCGAAGGTCATTTTGGCGGCACAACAGTCAGTTTTGGCCATAGTTCAACCCCGCTGGCCGCGCTATCCGCCCTTTACCGAAGCGCTTTTGCGGCGGCCATCTCCTGATCTTGCGGGTCCGCCCCGGCGGGCCTACATTCATGCCCAAGGACCCAACGAAAGGACGCCCCATGGCAATGGAAGCGCAAGACATCGAAAACCTGATCCGGGCAACATTCCCGAAGGCCAGAATCACCATAACCGATCTGGCCGGCGACGGGAACCACTGGTCGGCCGAGGTCATCGACGAAAGCTTCCGCGGCCAGAACCGCGTTCAGCAGCAGCGCGCGGTCTATGCCGCGCTTAAAGGCAAGATGGACGGCGCGCAGGGCGAATTGCATGCGCTGGCCCTGACCACCAAGGCACCGGAGTAAAACAGATGACCAATGCTACCGACCAAATCCGCGACACCGTGACCAAGAATGACGTGGTGCTGTTCATGAAGGGCACCAAGGCGATGCCGCAATGCGGCTTCTCCTCCCGCGTCGCCGGGGTGCTAAACTATCTGGGTGTCGATTTTGCCGATGTGAACGTGCTGGCCGATGCCGATATCCGCCAGGGCATCAAGGAATTTTCCGACTGGCCGACGATCCCGCAGCTTTACGTCAAGGGCGAATTTGTCGGCGGCTGCGATATCGTCACCGAGATGACCATCTCGGGCGAGCTGGACGCGCTGTTTGACGCCAAAGGCGTGGCCTATTCCAAGGACGCCGCCGACAAGATCCGCGAAGCCAACGGCTGACACGGCGCTCTCAGCGGCTGTGGCACTCGGCGTAGAGCATGACCTCTTCGGAATGCTCGGCGTCGAACCAGGCCAGCGTCGCCGCATTGCCCTTGGTCCACCAGACATAACCTGATCCGTCCGAGGGCCAGGCATACCGCGCCCCCGAGGCTGACTGGGTGATCTGCAGCGCGATCTGCCGTCCTTCGACATGAATCACCGCGACGGATTCGTCGGCGATGTTCACGTAAGTGGCCGGGATTTCAACGCCGCGCTCGCAAGAATAGGTCACCGTCTGAACCTCTGCCGCGGCAAACGCCGGTAGCGGCAGCAGCACCGCCACCCACAACAGACCTCTGATCATCCCACGACACTTTCTTCGACCCGGTCCGCCAAAGCCTCGGCCCGCGCCGCGATCTCAGCCAGGGTATCCATCACCGATGATGGCATCACCGGCACTTCTACCCGCTCGACCGTAGTCCTTGCCGTCGTCGCCACCCGCTCGGCCAAAGACGTCCGTTCCTCCAGCACGCGCAGCTGATCCTCTAGCCCCGCCGTCCGGTCTGCCAGCATCAGCGCCGCCATCAACAGCATCCGCGATTCCGGCAACCGCCCCATCTGCCCGATCAGCGTTGCGGCCTCATTGTCCAGAAGCTTCGCCGCTGCCCGCAAAAAATGCTCCTCGCCAGATTGACACGACACATCAAAATCCCGACCGCCGATGGAAATCCGCACATCCGCCATTATGCCACCTCGCCAATCAGGGGTTTCAGCTCCGCCAGAATTTCTTCGATCTCGGCCATCTCTGCCGAACGCGCGGCGCGCATCGCGTCAATCTCGGTCATGAATGACTGATTAAGCAGCGCAGGCTCGGTCACCCCATCCTGAGCGGCATCGCTGAGCGATTGGTTGACCGACACCAGCTCAGCATTCAGGCGCCGTTGTCGCTGCAATTCCGCACCCGCCAGATCAAGCTGCTGCGTCAACCTGCCGACCTTCTTTTCAAGATCGGAAACGATGGTCTCCTGCTTGTCCTTTATCGCGCGCACCCGCTCGGTCAATTGGGCGTTGGCGCTGCGTTCCGCGTCCAGCTCACTGCGCAGCGCCTCGACTTCCTCAGCGCCCCGTGCCCCGGACGCCTCGGCAGCCTTGTGGCTTGGCGGCGCGATATCGCCGCCGATTGTCAGGGCGTCCACCCCGCGGTCAATACGTTCCAGCGCATAAAGAATACGCCGCTCCAACTCGGAAATATCAGTCATCCTCAGGGCTCCCCCGGTCTGCTATCATTCAATCCACCCGCTGCCGTTGCGCCAGTGGTGCAGTCCGTCCCAGAACCGGCCACCCAAGACCGAATCGCCGCGATTTCCTGCCTCGTGCAATCTTAGACCAAAGCCCACAGGCTTTGCGCCCCCTTTTCCGCCAAAGCCTTAAGGGGCGCGCTTGATCTTGCCGGTCACGGCTCCTATCAAGCGCGCACCCCTGTCTCATCAGCCAAAGGATGACTGCCTTGGACATTGCCACGCTGCGCGCCGATCACGCCCAACATTGGAAGAAAGCCTGTGCCATCCGCGCCTTGGCGATGGACGCGGTGCAAGCCGCCAATTCCGGTCATCCCGGCATGCCGATGGGCATGGCCGATGTGGCGACGGTGCTGTTCGAAAATCATCTGAAGTTCGACGCCAGCGCCCCGAAATGGGCCGACCGCGACCGCTTTATCCTGTCGGCGGGCCATGGCTCGATGCTAATCTATGCGCTTTTACATCTGACCGGCGACGCCGAAATGACGCTCGATCAGATCAGGAATTTCCGCCAGTGGGGGTCGATCACCGCAGGCCACCCCGAGAATTTCCTCGCCCACGCGATCGAAACCACCACCGGCCCCCTGGGTCAGGGCATCGCCAATGCCGTCGGTTTTGCCATGGCCGAAGAATCGATGCGCGCCCGCTTCGGGGCGAAGATTGTCGATCACCGCACCTGGGTCATCGCCGGCGACGGCTGCCTGATGGAAGGCATCAGCCACGAGGCGATCGGCCTTGCGGGCATGCAAAAACTCTCAAAACTGATCGTGCTGTGGGACAACAACAGCATTTCCATCGACGGGCCGGTGTCGATGTCCGACATCACCGACCAGCGCGCCCGCTTTGCCGCAGCGGGCTGGAAAGTTCTGCATTGCGATGGCCACGATCCCATGGATATCGACCGCGC
>JANMDM010000175.1:0-3958 GCA_031376305.1 Pseudomonadota bacterium
GGGGTCCAGCCCCTCGATTCCCTTCACCGCCTGATCCATTGCTTCAACGTTGGTAAGATACTGCTGTTTGATGACATTGAAAAAAGGATGCGTTTGCCACAGCGGGTTGGCAAAGCGGCGGTCTTTTGGCGCCGGGTCGGCGGGAGCTTCAAACGTTTCGTCCGCCAATGCTTTTTGCGCCCCGACATAATGCTCCAGTGATTTTCCCCAGAACGCAACCTGCTGTTCAAGCAACTTTGTGGGGTTTTCCAGAGCCTGTTGCCACCAAGCCGAGGCCGCACGGCTGTAAAGGTCGCGTCCCGGTGCTTCGAGCGCAGGGTTCGCTGGCCGTTTTTGTGCAATTGCAGCAATAAGACGCTGCGACAGAGCCTCGATCCGGGCCAGATTGTCGTTGAACCGGTCAAGATTAGTGGAGGAGTCCGTAACTTTTGTTGTCATGGTAACAAATTCCCCATACTCTCCTGCAGTGCAGCATAGCGTTGCGGCGTAAATGGTGGAAGCGGCGATTTCAGCCGGGCCACCGGCAAGGTATCAGCCGGTCAACCGGTAAAGGAGACATGATGAAGGGTATGGCAACATACGACTGGATGGAAACGGTGCGCAACACCAACGAATGGTTGGGGGCGTCTGCACGGGCCATGTCTTCCTACCCGGTTTGGGGTCTGATGCCACATCCGATGTTCAAAGTTATATCCGCTTGGGGGCGGGTCACCGAACGCAGCTTTGCCCGAATGGTGATCAAACCCGACTGGGGCATCCATACGGTGGTTGGGGCCGATGGCCGTGACCTGATCGTCAAGGTGGACACACTTGTCAGCCGCCCTTTCGGTGATCTTATCCATTTCCGCGTTTCAGGCCGGGAACCAATGGCACGCCGCGTACTTTTGGTTGCGCCAATGTCGGGCCATTATGCAACGCTGCTGCGTTCAACCGTCGCCAGTCTTCTGCCCGATTGCGAAGTTTATGTGACCGACTGGAAGAATGCCCGCGACATTCCCGTCAGTGATGGCAAGTTTGATGTCGAAGACTATACTCTCTATCTGGTCGATTTCATGCGCCACCTTGGGCCGGAAATCAATGTCGTAGCCGTGTGCCAGCCGGCGCCGCTGACGTTAGCCGCGACAGCCTATCTCGCCGAAGAAGATCCGTCAGCGCAGCCGCGCACCTTGACCCTGATCGGTGGGCCAGTCGACCCGGATGCAGCCCCGACCGACGTTACAGATTTCGGCAGCCGCCTGACCATGGGCCAGCTTGAGCACATGGCGATCCAGCGCGTGGGCTTCAAATTCGCCGGGGCGGGGCGGGCCGTCTATCCGGGGCTGTTGCAGCTGGCCTCGTTCATTTCCATGAATGCCGACACCCACGCCAAGGCCTTCCAAGACCAGATCATGCGCTCTGCCAAGGGCGAAGCGTCTGAGCGTGACAAGCACAACCGTTTCTATGACGAATACCTCAGCGTCATGGACATGACGGCTGAATTTTACCTCTCGACCGTCGACCGGATTTTCAAGCAGCGCGAAATTGCGACGAATACCTTCACGGTCGCGGGTAAGCACGTCGACATTGGAAAAATCACTCAGGTCGCGGTGAAAGTGGTCGAAGGTGAAAAAGACGATATTTCCGCCCCCGGTCAATGTCTGGCAGCGTTGAAGCTGTGCACCGGTCTGCCGGACAGCAAAAAAGCCAGCCATCTGGAACCGGGCGCCGGCCATTACGGAATTTTCGCAGGCAAGTCCTGGCGCAATAATATCCGGCCTTTGGTGCTGAATTTCATTGACCGCAATGCGGATGCATCGCCGACCAAAACTTCGCGGCGGGGAACAATTCGCGCCGTCTGAGGCGCGGGCAGCGCGGGGCTTACGAAAGCGCCCGCGCCTGTCGCATCAGAACCTTCAAAACCGTCGCCTCGATCAACCGCAGGCAATCGGGTGTCGAAAAGCGGTGATCGGCACCTTTGACCAGTGTCAGACGGATATCTGGCCCGGTGACATGATCCAGAAGCCGCATCGCCACCGGCACCGGCACGTCCACATCTGCCGTGCCTTGCAAGAAGCGTACCGGAAAAGGCAAGCACAGCGGGTCGCGCAGCACCAGATGATTGCGCCCATCCTCAATCAGACGGCGGGTGATGACATAGGGGTCGTCCGTATAGTCTGACGGCAGGGTCAAATGCCCGATGCTTAGCAGCTCGGCGCGCTGGTTTGGCGAAAACGCCGCCCACATGCTGTCTTCGGTGAAATCCGGGGCGGCGGCGATGGTTACAAGGCCCGCCACCCGTTCAGGATGCGCCCGCGCCACCAGCAGCGCAATCCAGCCGCCCATCGACGAGCCAACCAGAACCTGCGGCCCCTTGGTAACGGCAAGGATCACCGCGCGCGCATCCGCAAACCAATCGCCAATGGCACCGTCCAGAAAATCGCCTGACGATGCCCCATGTCCGGAATAATCCAAGCGCAAAAACCCACGCCCCTGCACCCGCGCCCACGCCTCTAATGCCAGCGCTTTGGTGCCGGTCATGTCTGATCGAAACCCACCCAGAAACACAATCCCCGGCTCTTTTCCCTGCAAATGGTTGTAGGCGATCCGTCGACCCTCGGGCGTGGTGAAATGTTTTGTCATGATGCCTCCATGCGTCTTTTTTGGCGCGGAAAGGCCCACTTGGCAATTGCCCACGCATTGACATCCGCAACCGCGTTGATCAAAGAAGCCGCACATAACCCGCAACCGGGCGCACCTGTAGGCGCCAAACTGACGAGGACCGCCGATATGGCCAAGATCTCCCTTACCTTCCCTGATGGCAACACGCGTGACTTTCCGCGCGGCGTGACCTCTGGCGAAGTCGCAACCGCCATCGCCCCTTCGCTTGGCAAGGCCGCGATATCGGCCACGGTCGATGGTCAGCATTATGACCTGCAATGGCCGATCAAAGCTGACGCGCGCATTGCCATTCACACGCTCAAGGATGATGCGCAGGCGCTGGAACTGATCCGCCACGACTTTGCCCATGTCATGGCGCGGGCTGTGCAAAAACTGTGGCCCGATGTCAAAGTCACCATCGGCCCGGTGATCGAAAACGGCTGGTACTATGATTTCGACCGCGACGCGCCCTTCACACCCGAAGACCTCGGGCTGATCGAGCGGGAAATGAAGGCAATCATCAATGACCGCGACCCGGTGAAAACCGAGGTCTGGGACCGCGCGCGCGCCATCGCCCATTACATCGCCAAGGATGAACCCTTCAAGGTCGAGTTGATCGACGGCATCCCCGGCGACGAGCCGCTGCGCATGTACTGGCACGGACACTGGCAAGACCTGTGCCGTGGCCCGCATCTGCAACATACCGGCCAGTTGCCGCCCGACGCTTTCAAGCTGATGTCGGTGGCAGGCGCCTATTGGCGCGGCGATCACACGAAAAAGCAGCTGCAGCGCATCTACGGTCTGGCCTTCAAGAACCGCGACGATCTGAAAGCGCATCTGACGATGCTGGAAGAGGCCGCCAAGCGCGACCACCGCAAGCTCGGCCGCGAGATGGAGCTGTTCCATCTGCAAGAGGAAGCCCCCGGCATGGTCTTCTGGCATCCGAACGGCTGGAGCATCTACCGCACGCTGGAAGATTACATGCGCCGCCGCCAAAGCGCCGCAGGTTATCAGGAAATCAAGACCCCGCAAGTGGTGGACCGCGTGCTTTGGGAACGCTCGGGCCATTGGGAGGCTTACCGCGAGAATATGTTCATCGTCGAAGTCGACGAAGAAGGCGCCACGGAAAAGCGTATCAACGCGCTGAAACCGATGAACTGCCCCTGCCATGTGCAGGTCTATAATCAAGGGTTGAAATCCTTCCGCGACCTGCCACTGAGGCTGGCCGAATTCGGGTCCTGCCACCGTTATGAAAGCTCAGGCTCGATGCATGGCCTGATGCGCGTGCGGGGCTTTGTCCAGGATGATGCCCATATCTTCT
>JANMDM010000185.1:0-13230 GCA_031376305.1 Pseudomonadota bacterium
CCCAATCCTCCCGCTCCTCGTCCGATATCTTGCGGAACAGCACCTCCGGCACAGTGAACTTATGCCCGACCGGCAGCGTGGTCAGCGCCGCCGCAATATTACCGGGCCATGTCCGGTCCTCGGTCCCCATCCCCGCCAGCATGTTGGCGCTCGCATCCGGGATGAAGGGCTCGCTTAGCACCGCGTAAAGCCGCACGAGGTTCAGCGACAGGCGGACCATGGCGGCGGCGCGGTCGGGGTCGGTTTTGTGCACCGTCCAGGGGGCGGCGGATTGCAGGTATTCATTGCCGGCGGCCCAGATAGCGCGAAGCTCAGAGGCGGCCTTGCGGACTTCCATCGCCTCCATGAAGCCTTCATAGGCGCGGACGCGGACCTCCAGCTCGGCGATCAGGGCAGCCGCGCGCTCGCCGGTCTGGCCGCCTGCGGGGATCACCTCGCCGTATTTGGCGCGGCAGAATTTGGTGATGCGGGAGACGAAATTGCCCAGCACATCGGCGAGGTCTTTGTTGACGGAAGCTTGGAAGTTTTCCCAGGTGAACTCAGAGTCGGCACTTTCGGGGGCATGCGACAGCAGCCACCAGCGCCAGTAGTCGGCGGGCAGGAGGCTGAGGGCCTGATCCATGAAGACGCCGCGACCCTGGCTGGTGGAAAACTGGCCGCCGTCATAGTTGAGGTAATTGAAGGACTTGATGTAATCAACGAGCTTCCACGGCTCGCGTGATCCCATGATGGTGGCGGGGAAGCTCAGCGTATGGAAGGGCACGTTGTCCTTGCCCATGAACTGCACATAGCGCACGTCGGCGGCGCCCATGTCGGTGCGCCACCAGCGCTGCCAGGCGGTGTCGGGCAGGCCGTGGGCGTCGGCCCATTCGGCGGTGGCGGCGATGTATTCGATGGGGGCGTCGAACCAGACGTAGAAGACCTTGCCCTCCATCCCCGGCCAGGGCTGATCGCCCTTTTTCACCGGCACGCCCCAGTAGAGGTCGCGGGTGATGCCGCGGTCCTGCAGGCCGTCGCCGTCATCAAGCCATTTAAGTGCGATTGAAGTTGTCAACAGCGGCCACTGGCGCTTCGCCAGATCGTCGCTCGTGAGGCTCTCCATAGTCGGCTTGGCTTTTAGAGTAATCCAGTTCCTTATCTCGTCCTTCAGCGCCTTCTGGCGCAGGTAGAGGTGCTTGGTTTCCCGCACCTCAAGATCGGTCGAGCCGGAAATCGCCGAGCGCGGGTTGATCAGGTCGGTCGGATCAAGCTGCTTGGTGCAGTTTTCGCACTGATCGCCGCGGGCGGCCGCATAGCCGCAGTTGGGGCAGGTGCCGGTGATATAGCGGTCGGGCAGGAAGCGGTTGTCGGCGATGGAAAAGACCTGCTTTTCGGCGCGTTCTTCGATGAAGCCGTTTTCGGCCAGCGCCCCGGCGAAATGCTGCGTCAGGCGGTGGTTGCGCGGGCTGGAGGAACGGCCGAAATAATCGAAGGACAGGCGGAACCCATCGGCGATGACCTTTTGCACCTTGTGCATGTCGGCGCAGAAGTCCGCCACCGGCTGGCCCGCCTTGGCGGCGGCCAGTTCGGCGGGGGTGCCGTGTTCGTCGGTGGCGCAGATGAACATCACCTCATGGCCGCGGGCGCGCATGAAACGGGCGTAAAGATCGGCGGGAAGCTGCGAGCCGACGAGGTTGCCCAGATGTTTGATGCCATTGATATAAGGGATCGCGGAAGTGATCAGAATCCGTGCCATGCGCTTGCCTTTTCGTCGGTGTTGCGGCTGATTTAGCGGCTTCGCGCGGCAAGGGCCAGAGGCATGACAGCCAGTCTACTCGCCGTTGCGACTGCGGCCGAAAAGCCGTCCCACAAGAAACGAGGTGCGCGGCAGGTTGACATAGGCAGTGCGCTTGCCGGGCGTGGGCCGCGCCTGCATCCTGACCAGTCCGAAGATCACCAGCAGCACATGGGCAAGGGCGATGAAGCTGAACATTGCCCCGGCGCCATAAGCGTCGATCAGGGTCGAGGCGACCAGCGGCGAGGCAATGGCGCCGATGGCGTAAAGGAACATCAGGGCGGCGGACAGCTCGACCCGCTCGTCGTCAGAAGCGAAATCATGGGCATGGGCGGTCGAGACCGAATAGACCGGCATGGTGGTGGCGCCGAAAACCGCCGCTCCAAGGTAGATCAGGGTCGAGCCCATGCCCGAGGCGGCGATGGTCAGGGCACAAGACAGGATGGCGGCGCCCGAGAGGCTGATCAGCACCAGGCGGCGGTCATAGCGGTCGGCCAGCCATCCCAGCGGCAATTGCACCACGGCCCCACCGATAACATAAGCGGCCAGAAAGACGGCGATGCGGTCAGGCGTCAGGCCAACCTCCAGCCCGTAGATCGGCCCGACCATGCGAAAGGCCGCACCGGTGATGCCAGACACCACGACGCCCATTGCCGCCAACGGCGAGCGCTGGAACGCCAGACGCGGGCGCAGGCGGGGGGCGGCAGGGGTATCGGGCTCGACCGCCTTAGAGACGACCACCGGCAAAAGGGCAGCACAGCAGAGGATGGCCAGCAGGTTATAGGAAAAATAGACGGCTGGGCTCAGAACGCCAATGACCAATTGGGCGGCGAGCGATCCGCCGATATCGACGATGCGGTAGATGCCCATCGTCCGCCCGCGCGTCTCGTTGGTGACCTTGGCCTGCAACCACGCCTCTATGATCGTGTAGCAACCGGCGACGCACAGGCCCGAAAGCATGCGCAACAAAGCCCAGGCGATGGGATCGACGATCATCATATGGGCGATGATGCCGATGGTGCCTGCGGCGGTGAACGCGGCGAAGGCGCGGGAATGCCCAACGGTGCCCAACAGCCGGGGCGCCCACCAACAGCCGATGAAGAAGCCGAAGAAATGCGCCGACCCCAAGGTGCCGATCTGGGTTTTTGTAAAGCTCAACTGAACGCCCGAAAGCGCGTCCAAGGGTGCCACGCCGCCGGTGCCAAGCTGCAAGAGCACGACCGACAGGAACAGGGCGGCAAAAGAGATAAGCAGGCGCATGGTTGGGGGCTTTGAAGGCTGGGCTTTGAAATCTGTCGCCACCATGTCCGCTCGCGGCGCCAAAGCCCAGAGACAAAAGCCGCTCGGGGCGGTTTTCTTAGCTGCCGATCCGGTGGATATGCGCGGTGATGTTGAGGCGGACATCATCCCCAATCATATCCGCAAAACCAGTCGCCCCGAAGTCGCGGCGGTGGATGGTGCCGGTCAGGTGGATGATCAGGTGATCCCGCTCTCCCTCGGCACTGCCTTTTGGGCGAAAGATCTGTGCCGCCAGAGTGAGGGGCCGGGTGACGCCGCGGATGGTGATTTTGCCGGTGACGGTGGCCTTTTGGCCTGAGGCGCTGAGTTTGGTGCTTTCAAAGCGGATCCGGGGATGGGCTTTGGTATCCAGAACCTTGTCGCTTTTCATCGCATCGGTGGCGAAGGGCAGGCCCATGCGGGCGCTGGAGGCATCAATTGTGACGGTGACGCGGCTTGCGGCCGCGCGATCAAAGTCAAGGATCAGATCGGCGCTACTGACCGACATCTGCCCGCGCATAGGGCTTTGGCCCATGTCGATTTCGAAGCCGACCACCGAGGCGACCTGATCGAGCTGGTAGGGGACGGGTTTGGCCTGCGCCGGGACCGTGCAAAATGCCGCGCAAGCGAAAAGAACAGGAAAGAGTGGGCGCATGGGGTTTTGCCTTGACTGATTTCAGGGGGGGCTCGCGGCGGGATCGGCGTTGACAGAACCTATCCGCTTTTGCCGGTCCTGCAGGTCATTTTCGCGTGAAGCGGGTCAGCCACAGAAACCACATCACCATCACCCGCGCCAGACGGCGGGGTGCGAGCGGTGTCCTGGCGTCGCTCCCTTTGGGGCAAGGGAAGCCTCCGGCGGGAGTATTTTCACAAAGAAAAAAATTGGGAAGGTGCTGGCGCATTTTTTCTTTGCAAAAATACTCAGAGGGCAGCGAATTCCGACCTTAGGTTCGGGAGACGGGCGCCCGAAGCTCCGGCTGCCGATGCCTCCGCCTTGACGGGTGCTTGGCAAATTGCCAAAGGTGCTTTTCGGCAGGCAAGCAGGGGGAAGGTGATGGAAACCGTGATGTTGGGGCAATCCGGCCTGAAGGTTTCCGCCCTTTGCCTTGGGACCATGACCTGGGGCACGCAAAACTCCGAAGCCGAGGGGCACGGCCAGATGGATCAGGCGCTGGCGGCGGGGGTGAATTTTCTCGATACCGCCGAGATGTATCCGGTAAATCCGATCCGCGTTGAGACCATCGGCTTGACCGAGACGATCATCGGCAATTGGATCGCCCGGACCAGCCGCCGCGGCGATTGGATCATTGCGACGAAGATCGCGGGCGAAGGCTCACAGGCGCGGGGCGGCGAGGCAATCACCGGGGCCGCGATTGGCAGGGCGCTGGAAGCGTCGTTGCGGCGGTTGAGGACCGACTGGGTGGATATTTATCAGCTGCACTGGCCGAACCGCGATGTCTATCACTTTCGCGACAATTGGATCTTTGATCCGCGCAGCCATGACCCTGCGGCAATTCTTGCGAATATGGAGAGATGTCTGGAGGCGTTGAGTGGCGCTATCGCGTCGGGAAAGATCCGTCAGTGGGGGCTGTCGAACGAAACGGTCTGGGGCATGGCGCAATGGCTGCGGTTGGCAGACCGGATGGGGGTGGCGCGGCCAATCACCATTCAGAACGAATATTCCCTGCTCTGCCGGTTGTGGGACACGGATATGGCCGAGCTTGCCCATAACGAAGACCTGACGTTGCTGGGGTTTTCGCCCTTGGCCACCGGGCTGCTCAGCGGCAAGTATCAGGGCGATGTGGTGCCTGCCGGGTCGCGCCGCAGCCTTAACCCGACTTTGGGGGGGCGCATTGGCCCGCGTGTCTGGCCTGCGGTGGACGCCTATCTGGCCATCGCAAAAGCCGCAAGGCTTGATCCGGCGCAAATGGCCATCGCCTGGGCGATGTCGCGGCCGGTGCCGACCGTGCCGATCATCGGGGCGACGACGCGGGAGCAATTGGCAAATGTGCTGGCGGCGGCGGACGTGCGGCTGTCCCCGGAGGTGAGCGCTGCCATTGCGGCCGCACATCGGGCCCATCCTTTGCCTTACTAAGGCGAGTCCTAAGTTGCGGTGGCCCGCAAAGCGGTTGCGGTCGTCGCAAAGCGGGCACGAAAGGCGCGGGCAAAGGCCATCTGGCTGGAAAAACCACAGCGCAGGGCAATATCTTGCATGGATAGTCTGGTGTCGGTCACCATCCGGCGGGCTTCATCGAGCCGCAGATCCAGAAAGAAGCGCCCAGGGCTGATCCCCAGTTTTTGAGCAAACAGCATCTCAAGCCGCCGCTGCGACAGGCCCAACCTGCGGGCGAGGGCGCCAATGCCGGGCGGCTGTTCCAGCCCGGCCTCCATCAGCGCGATGGCGCGGCCAAGGGCCGGGTCGCCGCGGGCGATCTGTGCGGCCGAAACCGCCTGTTGCGGAACTGTGGCGGCATGCAGCGGCTCGTAAAGAAAAGCGCCTGCGACCCGCAACGCCAGTTCGGTGCCATGCCGGGCGCGGATCAGTTCGAGCATCATATCAAGACAGGGGGCGGCGCCGCCCGTCGTCAGCATTTTGCCCGAGATCACGTAGCGGTCGCGGCGCGCCTCAACGGCCGGAAAACGGTCGGCAAAGGTTTCAAGGTCTTCCCAATGGGTGGTGGCCGCATGCCCGTCCAAAAGCCCGGCGCGCGCCAGGAACCAACTGCCGCCATCGACGCCGCCCATCGCCCGCACCTGTGGGGCAAGCCGCCGGAGCCGGGCCAGAAGGTCGGGGGTTGCCTGTTGTTCAAGCCGGAAACCGGCAACGATCATCAGCACATCAAAGTCGGCGCGGTCGGTCAGGGCGGCGGTAGCCACATCAAAACCGGCGGTCAATGCCACCGCCCCCCCCGAAGCGGACAAAAACCGCCATTCGAACAGCGTTCGCCCCGCCCGCCGGTTTGCAGCCCGCATCGGATCGACGCAGGCTGCCAGCGAAAAGGCGTTGCAGTCCGTCATGACCAGAATGCCAAACGACAACACCCGGGGGTCTGGCGCAAAGAGAGAGTTTTCGCGTTTCATCAACTTCTTTCGTAATTCGATAAATGGGCTGAAGCAATACCCGCCTTGCCGGGCGCGCGGGCTTGCGCAGGCCTTGCTTTCTTGGGACTGTTGCGGTCGGTCTTGGGGTGGGAGAGAACAGGTTGTCGGAACGCATTGGGTGGCGCGCGGCTGGGAGGATGTGGCTTGCGGCGGTTCTTGCCGTGCAGACTGCGGTTGCGGGCTGCCAGATCGGGGCTCCGGCCAAGCTTGAACCCGTGGGCGAAGCAAGGGTGGATGTGGACCACGCCGCCTGCATCAAGCGGGGCGGCGATTACCGGCAGATCGGGGGGGCTGGCTACTTCTGCCTTGAAACCACCAAAGATGCGGGGAAAAGCTGTTCCAGTGCCAACCAGTGCGAGAGCGCCTGTCTGGCCAGATCGCAAAGCTGTGCGCCGCTGAAGCCGCTGTTTGGTTGCAATGAAATTCTGACCGGGTCTGGGATGGCCGTGACGCAATGTCTCGAATGATCCTGGCGGTTTTGGTTGCCGTGGCCGCCTGCACCGGCCCTGAACCTGCGGGACGCAGCGGATTTCGCGACACGAGTCGCGCCATTTCGTCAGCGGCGATGTTTGACCCAGCGCGTTTCGCGGGGGTCTGGCATATTGTGGCGGCGTTTGGGGCAGAGGCGCGGTGCGGAGCGTTGGCGGAAACCTGGGTGCCCGACAGTGCGGCGCAGTTCCACGTTACCGGCACCGCCTGCGGGCCAAATGGGGCGCGGGCTTTTGCCACCGATGCAACTGTCGCCAGCTTTGGCCGACTTTCGCGACCGGCACGGGGCGGGCGTCAAGAGCTTTGGGTGCTGTGGGTCGATGCTGATTACCGTGTTGCGGTGATCGGCACACCCTCGGGCAGTTTCGCGCGGATTCTGTCGCGGATGCCTGCCGTCAGGCCGGACCTGTTGCAAGCGGCACGCCAAGTGCTCGACTTTAACGGATACGATATTTCACAGCTGAAACCGCTGGGTTAGATGCCGATTCTTACCGTTCTGCAACTTCTGTCCTGAGCCGCGCCAAAAGTGCCGGGAAGTCACGCGCCCCGGTCGTGGCTTCGCGCACCAGCCAGTCAAAATGCGCGGCCATGGCATCGACGCGCGCCGTGTCGCGAAAAACGATGTAGTTGCGCCCCAGATAAAGGGCGGCCAAGAGCGGGCCGAAGACCGTGACGGGAGCGGAAAACACCTGGCGTGCGTCAAAGACATAGACGCGCAGCGAGGGGTAAAGCTGGGCATAAAGTCGCCCCAGCCGGTCCAGTTGTTCCAGCCGCAGCGCTGCGGGCAGGCCGCGGTAATAGCCTTCGGCGCGGGCAAAGGCCTCAAGCTCATGCAGTGGCAGGGCGATTTCGTAGTCGGACCGGGCGCTGCGCATCCAATGCAGGTGATCTTCGCTGGCGCCGATCGCTTGTTCGATGGTGCGGCCCAGATGCGGCGCATATTCCCAGCGCATCAGATCCGGGGTCTTCAGCATGTCGGGCAGAGTGGCGGGCACATGGCGGATTTTATAGCCCGCTGCCTCGCGGTGCCAGCCGAAGATGGCGTCGTCAATCAGCGCGCGGGGCGCTTCGGTCATAGTTATGGCGGCGGCCATCAGATCGGCAAGACGCTCTGGCCGATCGGTCAGGCCCAACAGCCAGTCTGCCGAGACGCTGAGTGCGGCGGCGCATTCTGCCACCACCTGAGCATTGGGCAACCTTGCACCCGCGCCGGTCAGAAGTTGCGAAATCGTCGAGCGGTCAATCCCAACGCTACGCGCCAGCCCGCTTTGGCTGACCGTCTTATCGGCCATTGCCTGCGCCAGCCGATTCCGAAACAGCACAGCTCGATCACGTTTGTCAATTATTATGCGCATATGTTTGATATTATCATGTTTGCAGATAAATGTTAACTATATTCGGAATTTGCAATTTGACCGATTCAGCGTCTGCTTGGCCAAAGGGCAAGGAATGAACATGGACTCCGGCAAGCGTACGATAATAAAGGCAGTTCTTTGGAACGTGATGGGTTTGGCGACAATGATTGGTGTTGGTTTTGTGATGACAGGATCGCTGGTGCTGGGCGGGACCATGGCGATTATCAACACTGGCGTTGGGCTGGTTTGCTACGTTTTATACGAGCGCCTTTGGGGGCAAGTGTCCTGGGGTCGCTATGACTGAGCGCCACCAAGCCAGGTTCGAGTGGCCAACACTCCTGCTGATGATCGCTTGCTATCTGGTCTGGATGGTTGGAACCACCTGGCTGAGTACGTTGTGGCTGCCGCTGGGCATCGCCGTGACCACGGTATCGGTCACGCTGCATTCCTCGCTTCAGCATGAGGTTCTGCATGGCCATCCGTTCCGCATCAAACCGCTGAACGAGGCACTGGTTTTTCTGCCGCTGGGGTTGATCTTTCCATTTGGGCGGTTCCGCGACACTCATCTGGCTCATCATCATGACGAACGCTTGACCGACCCCTATGATGACCCGGAATCGAACTTCTTTGATCCCGAGGTCTGGGCGCGGCTGTCGCGGCCACGGCGCGCACTTCTGCGGTTCAACAACACGCTGCTGGGGCGGCTTGTCGTCGGGCCGGGGCTATCTGCACTCAGCTTTGCGGAGGGCGATATCCGCGCCATTGCGGCTGGCGACCGGGCGATCTTGCGCGACTGGCTTTTGCATCTGGTGGGGTTGGTTGTGGTGGCGCGCTGGGTGCAAAATTCCGATATGCCCGGTTGGGCTTATGTACTGTCGGCCTATATGGGCCTGTCGGTATTGAAGATCCGCACCTATCTTGAACACCGTGCCCATGATCTGGCGCGCGGCCGTTCGGTGGTTGTGGAAGGCGGCTATGTGCTGCCATTCTTGTTTCTGAACAATAACCTGCATGTGGTTCATCACACCAAGCCCGGCGTCGCGTGGTACAGGCTCCCGGCGCTTTACCGGGCCAACAAGGACGAATACCTGCGCCGCAATGATGGCTACCGCTATGCCAATTACGCGGAAATCTTTCGCCGCTATTTCTTCAAGCCGAAAGACCCGGTGCCGCATCCGCTTTGGCCGCCACGCTAGGCTTTCGCTGCCCGCACCGACGTGACAGAAGCGGCGGATGAATATCTGGATCGCTTTCACCTTGGTGGCCGCCGCCATGCAGACCTTGCGCTTCATGCTGCAAAAGCAGTTGAAGGCTGTTGGCCTGTCGACCGGTGGCGCGACATTTTCGCGGTTTTTGTTCGCGGCGCCGATGGCATTTGTGCTGGCCAATATCACGCTGCAGGTGTTGGGGGCCGCACTGCCGCCGCTGAACTTGCGGTTCTGGGCCTTCGTGTCGGTCGGCGCTCTGGCGCAAATCATCGCAACCTTCCTGACGGTAGCCTTGTTCTCGTTGCGCAATTTTGCGGTGGGCATTGCTTTTACCAAAACCGAGACTGTGCAGGTGGCGCTGTTTTCCGCCCTGGTGCTGGGCGAGGCTGTCAGCCCGCCAGGCTGGCTGGCGATCGGCATTGGCTTTGCGGGCGTCATGCTGTTGTCGCGCGGCACCGAGCCGGGGGCAGTCAGGCTGGGGCGCGCCGCGGTGTATGGCTTGCTGGCCGGGGCGTTGTTCGGGATATCGGCCATCGGCTACCGGGGGGCGACACTGGCCCTGGAACCCGCGCCCTATTTCTTGCGGGCCATTCTGGCGCTGTCGGCGGCAACGGCCTTGCAAACCGGGATCATGCTGGGGTGGCTTGGTTGGCGGGAACCGGGCGAGATTGGGCGGGTCGTGACCCGCTGGCGCCAGACCGCTTTGGTCAGCGTGACGGGCATGCTGGGGTCACTGGGCTGGTTCGCGGCCTTTTCGCTGCAAAATGCCGCCTATGTGCGCGCCGTTGGTCAGATCGAGATCGTGTTCACGCTTCTGGCTTCGGGGCTGGTGTTCCGCGAAAAACTGACTGGACGCAAGGGTTTGGGCATCGCGCTGGTGGTAGTGTCGCTGCTGGTGATTGTTCTGAGCCTGGGCTAGGGCGTCAAATCAGGCGGCGGAAAGTTGGCACCGCACCGGAGTTGTCAAAAAACGGCACGCTTTGTGGCACCGGCAGCGGCGCGTCGTCGGGCACGCCTGCCAGCAATGCGCCAAGTTCGGCCAGAACCACTTCGGTGATAAACGGCAGGTTCAGCTTGCGTGCTTCGCTGAGCGCCACCCAATGCAGATGCGACAGCTCGTCAGAGGCATGGGTGAAATCATCGGGGTCGCCGATCAGATGCGCTGCATCGGCCAGAAAGAACCGCGCATCAAAACGGCGCGAGCGGCCGGGCGGGGTGATGGCGCGGAACAAAAACCGTAAGGCGGCGGCGTCGGGGCGGTAGCCAAGGGCGGCAAAGCTTTGCCAGCCCTCAGGTGCGGGATTGGACCAGGGGGCCTTTGCGCCAAGGATCAAGCCGGTTTCTTCCCACAATTCGCGCACCGCAGCGGCGGCCAGCGCCCGGCCAAGCCCAGCCTCGGCATGCTGATCCATCCGTGCAAGGCAAGCGCTATCCAAGCTGGTCGCCAGTTCGGCATGGGCATCGCCTGCGTCCAGCCCGCCGCCCGGAAAGACGTATTTCGATGGCATGAAGACCGCTTCGGCCCCGCGCTGCCCCATCAGGACAGAAGGCACACCCGCGCTTCGGCGCACCAATAGCACGGTTGCTGCGGCGCGCGGCGCTGGGGCGGTATCCGCCTCAGCGGCCATTGTCCGGCCCGCCAAACCCGTACATCCGCTTGGCCCATTGCAAGGCCACAAGCCCGCCTTTCAGCCGTGGCAGCAAAAACAGCGACAGGGCCACGCAACCAGCGGTAAAAACCGACGCCAGAACCAGGGGATCCGGGCGGTAATGCATAAACGCCCACAGGATCAACGGCGCCATCAGATGGCCGACAATCAGGATGGTCATATAGGCCGGACCGTCATCGGCGCGCTGATGGTGCAGCGCTTCGCCGCACAACAGGCAGTTGGGCCGAACCTTCAGATAGCCTTGAAACATTTGTCCCTGACCGCAAGCCGGGCAGCGGCGCCGCCAGCCCCGTAACAAAGCCGGGCGCACGGGCCGTTCATAGGTGAAATCCTCGGTCGCATCGGTCATGGCAGGGTCCCCGCTTTCGGCTTGGGCAATAGCAGGAAACTCGATCGAGTTAAATGCCTGGGTCAGGGTCTGCGGCGGCATCACCCTGCGACAAAGACGCCAGTTCGACCCGCTCGCGACGGAAAGCTGTCCGGCGTTCGTTTGATTGGTGTGACGGGCCGAAACCCGCCCCCAGACACCATCAGGAGATCAACGATGACTATGCACAAACCTCTCGCCTTCGCCTTGTTGCTGGCAGCACTGGCCACCACCCAATCGCTTGCCTTTGGCGGCAAGGGCGGCGCCATGGGCTTTGATTTTGATTCTGTTGATGCGGATAAGGATGGCAAGCTGACCGCCACCGAGATGGACGCCTATCAGCAGGCACGCTTGGCCGGGGTGGATGCCGATAAGGATGGGTTCGTGACCGGAGCGGAATTGCAGGCCTTTGTCATCGCCCGTATGGCTGCGCGTGCAGCGACGATGGCCACCGCGCGGATCGAGGCGCAAGATACCGATAAGGACGGGCGGCTGAGCCCGGCCGAGTTGGCCGACGCCCCGCGGGCGCAGAAGCTGTTTGCCCGCATGGACGGCGACGGTGACGGGGCGATCAGCCGCGAAGAAATCGCGTCGACCAAGGCACGGCTTGAGGCGCACCGCGCGGGCCAGAAGCGCCATAAGGGCGGAATGTTCGGATTTTGGGGCGATGAGCCGCAAGCTGAGTGACGGATTGATCGCCTGAGGGATCCTGCCAGCTTTTGTACGAAAGCAGGCAGGATTTGCGACACCGGGCAATTCGCCCTATGCCTGATGCGGATGACAATGGCCTTTGACGCTGAAAAAATCGGTGCGGATGTTCGGCTGCTGGCGGGCTATGCCGCAGGCGCGCCTGAGGCTGCACGGCAGTTGACGAACCGGTTCCTGCCCTTGGCCTACCGGCTGGCGGCGCGGATTCTGGCCGACCGGGCCGAAGCCGAGGACGTGGCGCAAGAGGCGATGCTACGGCTGTTTCGCGCCGCCCCTGGTTGGCAACCGGGGCAGGCGCAGGTGTCAACCTGGCTCTACCGGGTGACAGCCAATCTGTGTACGGACCGCTTGCGTAAAAGGCGGGTTTTGCCGTTGGATGATGTGCCCGAGATGGCGGATGGGCAGCGTTCCGTTGCCGAAGTGTTGATGGCTGCGGACCGGCAGGCGGCGCTGGAGCGTGCCCTTGGCCACTTGCCGGAACGCCAGAGGCTGGCGGTGGTTTTGCGGCATCTTGAGGGCTTGGCGAACCCCGAGATTGCCCGGATCATGGAGATCGGTACCGAGGCGGTCGAAAGCCTGGTGGCGCGCGGCAAACGCAATCTGAAAGAAGCGCTGATCGGGCAGCGCGATGCTTTGGGGTATGAAGATGACTAGACGCAACACCGAGGATGACGACGCTTTGGAGCAGATCTTTGCCAACGCTCGGGCGACACCGCCAGCCGTGGGTTCAGGCTTTCACGCCCGGATTGTGGCGCTTGGTCTGGCAACACAGCCGCCGCAAGCCATGGCTGGTGGCCGCGTTGCCCCGCCGCTGTCGTTCTGGCGCGAAGCGGCGATAGCAATTGGGGGATGGTGGGGGGCGGGCGGGTTGACCAGCGCGATGGCCCTTGGCGTGGCGATTGGTTTGACGGGTACGGTCGAGTTGCCAATAGTGGCGCCAAATGATGGCTTTTTGGACCTGATGCCCGCGGTCGATGGCCTGTTTGCCGATAGCGCAGAGGAGAAGTGAGATGACCGAGGCTGCACAGCCGATGATGGTGTCGGAGTCCCCTGCGAAATGGCTCAAGATGGCACTGTTCTTGTCGCTTGCGCTTAATCTTCTGCTGGTCGGCCTGATCGCGGGGGCGATGGTTGCGGGGCAACGGCAAGGGCGGATGATGGCCAGGGACGTCGGCTTTGGGCCGCTGACCGCAGCCCTGACGCGTGAAGATCGGGGGGCCTTGCGCAAGAGTTTTGTGCAGGCGAACCCGGATCGCGATGCGGATCGGGCAGCCATGGC
>JANMDM010000190.1:0-2482 GCA_031376305.1 Pseudomonadota bacterium
GCCGGGTGACCGCTATGCGCAGGTCGAAGGTCTGGTCCGCAATGCCGCGCAGCTGGGGGCAAAGGGGCTGAAGGGGTCGCGCCCGGTGCGTGTGGAAATTCTGGTGTCCAACTTCCATGCCCTGACGTTTGAAGCAGAAGCACTGCGGGCGGATGTCGGTGTGCACAATGTCGACTTCACCATCCGGGTCGTCGATGCCCGCACCGGCGAGATCCTTGCCGGACCCGACGCAATCGAGGCGGCAATGCCGGCCATGACTGGGGGGCGAATGATCGAAGCGCGGGTTCACGGCGAAACGCAGCGCTCACAGATCACCGCGCATCTGCGCAAAGTCATTGCCGGTTGGCTGGGCACGGGTCCTGACGTTCGCGGCAGCTTTACCCGCGTTGGCGAATGACAGCTAAACGCAGGCTTTTGGCAGGTTTCAGGCGTTGAATCTGGCCCAAGGCCACAGGGGACCGCGCGCAAGGGCGGCTCCCTTTTTTTATCCCGCACAGCTTGAAGTGCGCTCAGACCTCTGGCGGCAAAGCGGATTGGGCCTTTTTCGACAACCCCGCGCGGATCAGCCGGTAGGATATGGTCAGCCGATGGCGCAGTTCAGCCTCGGCGGTGCCTTCCGGCAGGTGGATCCAGGATCGGTGAAAGTACGGCGCGCGGACCCCGACGCCTGCGGCGATCAGCATCTCGGCAGTCTCGACGGTTGCGGTCTTGACCGAAACCCCGTTTTGCACCGCGCCGATGCTGGCGAACATCTTGCCGCCGACTTTCCAGGCATCATGGCCACCGCCCCAGGGGTCGGAAACCTCGGCCCCCGGAAAGGTCGCGCAGAGGGAATTGGTGAAATCGCGACTCATGGCAAGAATTTGCCATAGGACCATCCGCAAGAAAAGCTTTGTATTCGCCTGCGCATCGGCTATGCAAAAGCCCATGAGACCGAACGGCACCATTTGCATTTGCTGCATTACCGACTGACAGACGTCAGGCGGGCCGTTCCTCTGTTTCCAACACGTTGCGAACAAGGGTGACCCGCCGCAGGACTGCGCGCGCGAGGATATGATGACCAAGATCAGATTGCGAAACACCAAGACCCGCAAGACCGAGAAATTCTTCCCCCTCGATCCCCAGAACGTGCGGATGTATCTGTGCGGCCCCACCGTCTATGACCGCGCCCATATCGGCAACGCCCGCAACGTGATCATGTTCGACGTGCTGTTTCGCCTGCTGCGGCATGTCTACGGCGAGGCGCATGTGACCTACGTACGCAATTTCACCGACGTTGATGACAAGATCAACGACCGCGCACGGGAAACCGGGCGTTCGATCAGTGAGATCACCGCGGAAACCACGCAGTGGTATCTCGACGACATGGCGGCCTTGGGCAACCTTGAGCCGACGCATATGCCGCGCGCCACCGCCTATATCCCGCAGATGGTGACGATGATCGAAGACCTGATCGCCAAGGGTCACGCCTATGAGGCCTCCGGCCATGTGCTGTTCGACGTGCGCAGCTATCCGGCCTACGGGCGGCTTTCCGGCCGCTCGGTTGATGACATGATCGCCGGGGCAAGGGTCGAAGTCGCCCCCTACAAGCGCGACCCGATGGATTTCGTGCTGTGGAAACCGTCCGACGACAGCCTGCCGGGATGGGACAGTCCCTGGGGCCGGGGCCGCCCCGGCTGGCATATCGAATGCTCGGCGATGAGCCTGGCTTTGCTGGGCGAGTCTTTCGACATCCACGGTGGCGGGCTCGACCTGCAATTCCCCCATCATGAAAACGAACTGGCGCAATCCGCCTGCGCCCACCCGAAGGCCGACTTCGCCCGCTACTGGCTGCACAATGAGATGTTGCAGGTCGAGGGCAGGAAAATGTCCAAGAGCCTGGGCAATTTCTTCACGGTGCGGGATTTGTTGGATGCCGGGAAGGATGGAACTGTAATTCGGCTCGTATTTCTCGCGAGCCACTATCGAAGCCCGATAGACTTCACCGATGCGCGCTACTCAGAAATGGAAGAGAAACTCGGCAAGTGGTTTCGTTCAATAAATGCACTGTTACAATCGCCTCGCCACATGCGACCGGATCGACACCCAGACGTCGATTTTTTGAATGCCTTAGCCGACGACTTGAACACTTGGGGTGCGATTGTACGCCTCGATCAGCTTGAAAAGCTTGCGCGTAGGGGGGATATGGAAGCGGCAGCGGCGCTCGATTCATCCTTGGAGTTCCTTGGTGTCGATGAATACGTCACATTCAGCCAATCAGATATTGCCCTCTCTACCCGAGTGGCGCTTCGCCACGCCACGCCGTTTATTGCGGCGACGATAGACGAGATTGTGGCAAAGAGAACCGACGCTAGACGCCTAAAACATTTCGATGAAGCAGACAAAATACGTGATGCGCTTCAACGCGCTGGGATTAAGGTTGTTGAAACAAAAGAAGGAGCGGAATGGGAAGAGTTGTCCAGCTTGGAGGGGTCGAAGTTGG
>JANMDM010000196.1:0-2337 GCA_031376305.1 Pseudomonadota bacterium
TTACAACACCGACAAGGGCCGCAAGATCATCAGCCAGATGGTCACCGTGGCCGATCTCACCCGTACCGCCTTCATGAACGGCGATCTGTCCACCGTCATGTCGCCCCGCACCGTGCTGAACTGGTCCCAGAACGCCGAGATCTTCCGCAATATCGGCTATGCCTTCCGGCTGACCTTCCTCAACAAATGCGACGAGCTGGAGCGGCAGACGGTGGCGGAATTCTACCAGCGCTGCTTCGACGAGGAACTGCCGGAGAGCGCGGCGAGCCAGAGCATCCGGTGATGGCTGGACAGTGGACCACGGCTGACTATGCCCTAATAGTCAGCGTCTGTTCCGCAGGTGCATCACTCTTTTCGCTGGCTTGGAACGTTTGGTCGAAGTTTATCTACCCCAAGGCAAAGCTGGAGGTCGGGGCGGGATACTATGTGGACGGCGCTAAAGATAAGCCTACCACCAACCACTATGTTGTCGTCTCGGTGGTAAATCATGGGCCAACTGACGCCACTGTCAAACTTATCGTCGGTCGATTGTGGAAATGGCATAGTCTAGTTACGCGTCAATTTGACATGCTTATCATATCTCACCGGGGCAAAATGCCCCCTAAACTGCCGAAAATCGAACTGCCGATAAAAGTTGCTGTTGGGGCAGAAGAGAAATTCGTTTTTGATCGAGAAATCAACTGGTTCAAAGATGGCCAACGATTTCAAATTGGCTTGGTAGATACCTTTGGCCGCCAGCATTGGGCCAACATGAAGCGCATGCGTAAGCTTAAAAAGGACTTAGAGGGTTCGGAAGATGACAAAATCAACTGACAACCCCGCTGACCCCTTCAAAAAAGCCCTCGCCGAGGCCACCCGCACGATGGCCGACGAGCCGGAGCTGACCGTGACCTATTCGGTCGACCCGCCGGGCATGACCGGCGACACCATGCGCCTGCCGCAGGTGTCGCGCCGCCTGACCCGCGAGGAAGTGCTGATCGCCCGCGGTACCGCCGACGCCTTCGCGCTGCGCCGCCGCCACCATGACGAGGCCATTGCCGCGAAATACAATCCCACCGGCCAGATGGCCCGCGATCTTTACGAGGCGATGGAAACCGCTCGCTGCGAAGCGGTGGGCGCCCGCGCCATGCCCGGCACGCTTGGCAATATCGACGCCAAGATCGCCAACGAGGCGGAACGCAAAGGCTACGGCCAGATCCGCTCGGCGCAAGAGGCCCCCCTCGCCCAGGCCGCGGGCTACCTTGTCCGCCACCTTGCCACCGGTCGCCCGATGCCGGGGGGGGCTGCCAATGTGATGGACCTCTGGCGGCCGTTTCTGGAAGAACAGGCGGGGGGCACCTTTGACCATGTGAATGAAACCCTGACCGATCAGGTGGCCTTCGCCCGCCTTGCCCGCCAGATCATCAGGGATCTGGGCTACGGAGACCAGTTGGGCGATGACCCCGACGAAGGCGACAATGAAGACGGCGAAGGCGACGACACCCAGGATCAGTCCGAAAGCCCCGACACTCAGGATCAGGGCGACGAGGACGAGGATTCCGAAGCCTCGCCCGAGCAGTCCCAAGACGAACAACAAGACGCCAGCCAGTCCAAGGTGACGATGGACGAGATGGCCGATATGGAACAGGGCGAGGAGGCTGAACTGCCCGAATCCGATGAGCCCCTCGATCCGCCGCCGCCCGCCCCGCATTCCGATGCCGACCCGAATTATACCGTCTACGCCACTGACCATGACGAAGAAATCAAGGCCGAGGATCTGGCCGAACCCGCAGAGCTCGAACGCCTGCGCGCCTATCTTGACCAGCAGCTTGAGCCGCTGAAAGGCGCCGTTTCGCGCCTTGCCAACAAACTCCAGCGCCGCTTGCAGGCCCAGCAGAACCGCTCTTGGGAGTTTGACCTAGAGGAAGGCACCCTGGATGCGGGGCGCCTGGCCCGTGTGGTCGCCAACCCCACCACCCCCCTCAGCTTCAAGGTCGAAAAAGACACCGAGTTTCGCGACACCTGCGTGACCCTGCTTCTGGATAACTCCGGCTCGATGCGCGGGCGGCCCATCTCCATCGCCGCGATCAGTGCCGATGTACTGGCGCGGACCCTGGAACGCTGTCAGGTCAAGGTTGAAATCCTTGGCTTTACCACCCGCGCCTGGAAGGGTGGCCAATCGCGGGAACGCTGGCTGACGGCGGGCCGCCCCCAGCAACCGGGTCGCCTGAACGATCTGCGCCACATCATCTACAAAGGTGCCGATGCCCCCTGGCGGCGCGTCCGCGCCAACCTTGGCCTGATGATGAAAGAGGGTCTGCTGAAAGAAAACATTGATGGCGAGGCGCTGGAATGGGC
>JANMDM010000237.1:0-1512 GCA_031376305.1 Pseudomonadota bacterium
TGCAGCAGCAGATCAACCCGCCCGCTGGTGGTGTGGACCCGCTCAACCTCGGGGATTGATTTCAGCCGGGTCAGGATATTGGCCTGGGCGCGCGGCTCGATGTTCAAAAGCACCGTGGCGCGGATGCGACCCTGGCGCGCGGCTTCGCCCAGCTTCACGGTATAGCCGGCGATGATGCCGGTTGTTTCCAGACGCTCCAGCCGGGCTTGCACGGTTGATCGCGCCACCTTCAGGCGGCGGGCAAGGGTGGCCACCGAAATCCGTGCATCGGCCCCCAAAAGGGCCACCATCATCCGGTCGAGATCATCCATCGGCGCATTCCATCAATATGACTTGGCATTTCGTCATTATAACGATCCTGCGCCACATTTCTACTCTTTTGATCGGTGGAAATGTGCCCCATATCGCGCAGACTTCGTTTCAGGAAAAGGGCGGCTCATCCGCACCTGGCCTGGTTGGACAGACCGCGTAAGCGTCTCCCGACCCGCCGAGCCGGGGCAAGAGGTGGCTGCGCCTTGTTGGCATAAGGAAAACGCCGATGGGGCTTTCGAAAACGATATGGGCGCAACCGTCCGAATTCATCAAACATCAGCAGCCGGATCACCCGGTGATGTTCTTCGCGCCGGCCGTCCTGCAAGCGACGGCCAAGCGCTTCATCCAGGGCTTTCCGGGGCTGGTGACCTATGCGGTCAAGGCCAACCCTGATGAAATGGTGGTGCAGAATCTGGTTGCCGCCGGGATCAGGGGCTTTGACGTGGCCTCGCCGGTGGAAATCGCCATGATCCGCCGCCTCGCGCCAGGGGCGGCGATGCATTACAACAATCCGGTGCGGGCGCGGGCCGAGATTGCCTTTGCCGTTGAGCAGGGCGTGGTGTCCTATTCGGTCGACAGCCGGTCGGAGTTGCAAAAGCTGATCGAGATCGTGCCGGCGGCGAATACCGAGATCACCGTGCGGTATAAGCTGCCGGTCGAGGGCGCGGCCTATAACTTCGGCGCTAAGTTTGGGGCGACGGTGGAAGTGGCGGCCGAGCTGTTGCGGGTCGTGGCGGAGGCGGGCTTCATTGCGTCGCTGACCTTCCATCCGGGCACCCAATGCACCGATCCGATGGCCTGGGACAGCTATATCCGCGCGGCTGCCGAAATCTGCCGCCTGTCGGGCGTGCAGGTGCGGCGCCTGAATGTGGGGGGCGGTTTTCCGTCGCATCGCCTGTCGGGCGCCTTGCCAGAGCTTGAGTCGATCTTTGAGCTGATTGACCGGGTGGCAACCGAGGCCTTTGGCGACAGTCGCCCGATGCTGGTGTGCGAACCCGGACGCGGGCTGGTGGCCGAAAGCATGACCCTGGCGTCGCGGGTCAAAGGCGTGCGCGATGGATCGCATGTGTTCCTGAACGACGGCGTCTACGGCTGCATGGATGAGTTGCCATTGACCGGGATGATCGACCGGGTCGCGGTGCTGACCCCGCAAGGCAAGCGACGGCAGGGGGCATTGGAGGGCCGCATCGTCTTTGGCCC
>JANMDM010000299.1:0-24860 GCA_031376305.1 Pseudomonadota bacterium
GTCGTCGTTGTGGTGTCCACGCCTGCGGAGCCGCCGCCATCCGGGATGGCATATTCGATGTCGGCCCCGGCCGCCCAACCCTGGGCGGCGCGGAACCGCGACAGCGCCTCTTCGGTCATGAACAGCAGCACATGGGCGTATTGCTGGGCGCCGATCTGCAAGCCCCAGCTGGCCTGGGTGGCCGAATAATAATCAACCGTCACATCGTTGATGCGCAGCGCACCGCGCCCGAAAGCGCCGCCGAAGCCCAGACCGGCCTGCGTGATCAGCGGCATGAACAGCACCCCCACCGCCCGCGACATCTGCTCCGAAGCGCCGGGGAAATTCGCCTTCAGATAATCGCGGGTCGCATCGACGCGCGCGTCGATCTTGATCGCCCCATCGCCGCCAACGCCATTGCCGCAAGCCGCCAGCCCAAGGGCCGCCCCGCCTGCCATCACCACGCCCCGCCTGGAAATTCCGCTCATGCTCTCACCCACCAAGAGTTGTTTCACGCAAGCCTGTTTCGACCCGCCTTCTACTATCTATAGACAGGTTGCCCCGCTGTGTCACCTAGCTGTTGCTATAGGCCCGTCCGGTCGGCAAAGCTCTGCCTGCCAAAGCTCCGGCCGAACCTGCCGCCCTAAATGCGCTGAAACCTCAACGCCTCAAGGCCCGTGCCGCCTCGGGCGCGAAATAGGTCAAGATGCCATCGCAACCGGCGCGGCGGAAGGACAGCAAGCTTTCCAACACCACATCCTCCCTGACCCAGCCGTTTAGGATCGCGCCCTTCAACATCGCGTATTCGCCCGATACCTGATAGGCAAAGGTCGGAACACCGAAGGCCTCTTTCACATCCCGGCAGATATCCAGATAGGGCATTCCCGGCTTGACCATCACCATATCCGCGCCTTCATCCAGATCGCGGGCCACCAGCCGCAACGCCTCGTCGCGGTTGGCCGGATCCATCTGATAGGTTTTCTTGTCGCCTTTCAGCGCCCCCGTCGCCCCCACCGCATCCCGGAATGGCCCATAAAAAGCCGAGGCGTATTTTGCCGCATAAGACAGGATTGCCACATCCTTATGACCGCCGGCCTCAAGGGCTGCCCGTATTGCCCCGATCCTGCCATCCATCATGTCGGACGGCCCCAGAATATCCGCGCCGGCGTCCGCTTGCGCCAGGGCCATGCGCACCAATGTCGCAACAGTTTCATCGTTGAGGATCACCCCATCGACGACCAGGCCGTCATGGCCGTTGGAATTATAGGGATCCAAAGCAACATCGGTCATCACCGCCACCGCGGGGACGGCGGCTTTGATCGCCCGCAGCGTCCGGTTCGTCAGGTTTTCGGGGTTCCAGGCTTCTTCGCAAGTCACGGTCCTTAAAGTCGGATCGGTATAGGGGAAGACGCAGACGGCCGGGATCCCAAGCGTTGCGGCCTCCTCTGCGGCCCGAACCGCGCCCTCGATTGTCAGTCGCCGCACTCCGGGCATGGACTTGATTTCCACATCCGCGCCCGGCACGTCCGTCACAAATAACGGCCAGATCAGGTCGGCGGCCGACAAGCGCACCTCGGCCACCAAATCGCGAAGCGCCGGTGTTCGGCGCAAGCGGCGAAAACGCGCGGCGGGAAAAGGGGCGGGGCGGTGGGTCATGGACGGCACTCTCTGGCAAAGCGTCACCACCCGTCAGGCGCTGCGGGTGGCGGCAATATGTTGTGCAAACACCGCTGCCACGCTTCGCAGTTTATCTCAAGGGTGGAAACCGTCGCAGGGGCCGGATAGCATCGGCCATCCGCCGCTTATTTGCGCCGCCGACCGGAGACAGCAATTGACCTTCATGCAACTTGTACTGGATCTTATTGACCTGAGATCCTTTTCTAACCTCTGGTACTGGATTGCTTTGGCAGTCACCTGGTCCACCGCATCGCATTGGATCCTTGGGGTGCCCTTCGACATGGTGTTGCGCGCCCGTCGCCACGGCGAACAAGCGATGCGTGATCTGGAAAGCATCGTGCGCATCAACGTCAGCCGTATGCTTTATATCACCACCGAGGCGGGGGTGATCTTGCTGGCGGTCATGTGCTGCGTTCTGACGATTCTGGGGCTTTTGGGCTTTTGGTATGAGGTCGAATTTTGTCAGGCGGTGTTCTTACTGGCATTTCCTTTGTCGCTGGTGGGCGGGCTGAGCCTGCGAACGGCGCAAAAAATCGACCGCGAAGCCGATCAGGGCGAAGCGCTGTGTCGCCGCCTGAACCGCCACCGGATCGGCGTGCAGGTGATCGGTATGATTTCAATCCTGGTCACCGCAATGTGGGGGATGTTGCAAAACTTCAACGTCTCGCCTTTGGGCTAGGCCCCGCCCGCGTGACGTTGGGCAGTTGACACGGGCGACAGGCGGGTTAGGTCAGCGCCATGGAAAACGCCCCACATATCATCCTCTCCGGTGCGCCTGAAGGATTTGACGCCCGGCTTTTGGCGCGGGAACTGGCGAAAGGCGCATCCGTCGTCCATATCGCCCGCGACGACAAACGGATGGAGGCGATGCGCGCGGCTTTGGCGTTTTTTGCCCCCGATGCCCCGGTTCTGACACTGCCCGCCTGGGACTGTCTGCCTTACGACCGGGTGTCGCCCAACCCCGATGTATCCGCCGCCCGGATGGCAACGCTTGCGGCGCTTGCCAAAGGGTTGGCGGCACCCTTCATCCTGCTGACCACCCTGAATGCTGCCTGCCAAAGGCTACCGGCGCGCGCGGTGCTGAAGACCGCCGCCTTTACCGCGAAGGTCGGTGGGCAGGTCAATGAGCTGGCTCTGAGAACCTATCTGGTGCGCATGGGGTTTTCGCAAACCCCGACCGTGTCGGAACCCGGCGATTACGCGGTGCGCGGCGGCATTATTGACATCTTTCCACCGGGTGCAGGCGGCCCGGTGCGGCTGGATCTGTTTGGGGATGTGCTGGACGGCGCGCGGCGTTTTGATCCGGCGACGCAACGAACCACTGAAAACCTGTCTGTCGTTGAACTGGCGCCCGTGTCGGAAGTGATCCTGGACGAAGCTGCCATCACCCGGTTCCGGCAGAACTACCGTCTGGAGTTCGGGGCGGCAGGCACGGACGATCCCTTGTACGAAGCGGTCAGTGCCGGGCGCAAACACGCAGGCCTGGAACATTGGTTGCCGTTCTTCCACGACCGGCTTGAGACGGTGTTCGATTACCTGCCCGGCGCATCCATCATGCTTGACGACCAAACCACCGCCGCGCGACTAGCGCGATGGGATAGTATCGAGGATCAGTATGACACCCGCTTTGAGGCGCTGAAGCGCAAGAATCGGGTGGAGTCTGTCTATAAACCCTGCGCGCCGGGTCTGCTGTATCTGGATGACGCCGCCTGGGAGGCAGCGCTGAGATCGGTGCGGGTGGTGCAGCTGGTAGCTTTGCCGCAGCCGACGGGTCCGGGGGTTCTGGATGCGGGGGGGCGGATCGGGCGCAACTTCTCGCCCGAACGACAGTTGGAAAATGTCAGTCTTTTCGGGTCGTTATCGGACCATCTGAAAGTCAAACTGCGCGCAGGGCAGGTTGTTGTCGCCTCCTATTCGGAAGGCGCGCGCGACCGTATTCAGGGGCTGTTGGCGGATGAAGGCGTCAAGGGCGTAACCCTTGCCCGCGACATCCGCGATGTGCCTGAGGGCAAGGGTGCGCTGTTCCTTGGGGTCTGGGCGCTGGAACACGGCTTCGAGGCGGCGGGGCTGACGGTTATCTCTGAACAAGACGTGTTGGGCGACCGGCTGATCCGTGGTGCCAAAAAACGCAGGAAAGCCGATAACTTCCTGACCGAAGCTAATTCTCTTTCTGCCGGTGATCTGGTGGTTCATGTCGACCACGGTGTCGGCCGCTACATGGGGCTGGAAACCATCCCTGTCCTTGGCGCGCCGCATGAATGCGTGGCGCTGGAATATGCCGAAGGCTCACGGTTGTTCCTGCCGGTTGAAAACATCGAACTTCTCAGCCGCTATGGGCACGAGGAGGGGCTGCTTGACAAGCTTGGCGGTGGGGCGTGGCAGGCGAAAAAGGCCAAGCTGAAAGAGCGTATCCGTCAAATTGCCGAACGCCTGATGCGGGTGGCGGCAGAACGGCATTTACGCTCGGCCCCGATCTTGCAGGCGCCGGATCACGACTGGGCGGCCTTTGCCGCGCGCTTCCCCTATCAGGAAACCGATGACCAGTTGTCGGCGATCAGCGATGTGATCGCCGATCTGGAAGCTGGCAGCCCGATGGACCGGCTGATTGTCGGGGATGTGGGTTTCGGGAAAACCGAGGTCGCCATGCGCGCCGCCTTCGTGGCGGCGATGTCCGGCGTGCAGGTGGCGATCATCGCCCCAACCACGCTTTTGGCGCGTCAGCATTTCAAGACCTTCGGCGAACGCTTCCGCGGCACCGCCATCACCGTGCGCCCGCTGTCGCGCTTTGTGTCGGCAAAGGATGCCGATCTGACCCGCGAAGGGTTGGCTGACGGCACCGTTGACATCGTCATCGGCACCCATGCGGTGCTGGCCAAGGGGGTGCGGTTCCGCAACCTTGGGCTGCTGATCATTGACGAGGAACAGCATTTCGGCGTGACCCATAAAGAGCGTCTGAAAGAAATGCGCTCTGAGATTCATGTGCTGACGCTAACCGCCACGCCGATCCCGCGCACGCTTCAACTGTCACTTACAGGTGTCCGTGATCTTAGCATAATTGGCACGCCGCCGGTTGACCGTCTGGCGATCCGTACCTATGTGTCGGAGTTTGACGCGGTAACCCTGCGCGAGGCTTTGCTGCGTGAACGCTTTCGCGGTGGGCAGAGCTTTTATGTGGTTCCGCGCATCTCTGACCTGCCCGAGATCGAGAGTTTCCTTAATAACCACGTCCCCGAGGTCAGTTATATCATTGCCCACGGGCAATTGGCGGCGGGCGATCTGGACGAACGGATGAACGCCTTTTACGACGGCAAATACGATGTGCTGCTGGCCACCACCATTGTGGAATCCGGCCTTGATATCCCGACGGCCAACACCATGATCATCCACCGGGGCGATATGTTCGGCCTGAGCCAGCTTTATCAGATCCGGGGTCGGGTTGGCCGCTCGAAGGCGCGGGCCTATTGCTATCTGACCACCAAACCGCGCGCACCGCTGACGCCGTCTGCCGCCAAACGCTTGCGGTTGCTGGGCTCTTTGGACAGCCTTGGCGCAGGTTTTTCATTGGCGGCGCAAGACCTTGATCTGCGCGGCGCAGGCAACTTGCTGGGTGAGGAGCAATCCGGTCATATCCGCGAAGTCGGCTATGAACTGTATCAGGCGATGCTGGAAGACACGATCGCTCGTCTGCGGTCCGGCGCGTTGCAGGGCGGGATTGAGGATGACGGCCAGTGGGCGCCCCAGATCAACCTGGGGGTGCCGGTGCTGATCCCGGAAAGCTTCGTGCCGGATCTGGACGTGCGCCTTGGTCTTTATCGCCGCCTGTCGCAGCTGACCAGCAAGGTTGAACTTGAAGGTTTTGCGGCGGAACTGATTGACCGGTTTGGAAAACTACCCAAGGAGGTCAACACCTTACTGCTGGTCATTCGCATCAAGGCGATGTGTAAGCGGGCAGGGGTGTCGAAGCTGGATGTCGGGCCAAAGGGTGTCACCGTTCAGTTCCACAATAACAAGTTTGCAAACCCCGCCGGGCTGGTTGAGTTCATCCATGCCGAACAGGGCACCGCCAAGGTCAAGGATAACAAAATTGTCCTGACCCGTCTCTGGGCGTCAGAAGCCGACAAGATCAAAGGTGCCTTTGCCGTGGTCCGCGATCTTGCCGAGAAGCTGATGGATCAGCAGAAACCCTCACGTATCAAGAAAGGCGCGTAAGGCGCGGATATCAAACAGGTAATGTTTTTCGCATCAAAATGTACCCCAAGGTCGAGCATACCACCGCGCCGACCATGACCGGCAGCGGTGTGCCGTCAAAAGCCTGGCCAATGGGTGCTGCGATGGCGACCGACAACACCGTGGAAATCGCGGCAATGACCGATGTAGCCATCCCGGCGATGTGGCCCATCTTTTGCAACGACAGGGCGTTCAGGTTGCCGAAGGTGAGCCCAGCGATAAAAAAGATGCTGTTTGCCCAGATGAAGAACCCGGCAAAGGCCAGCCAACCCGTCAGCACATCCGCCCAGAAGATCACCGCCGCCAGCGCTGAAAACACCGCGAGTGCCAGGTAGGCATTGGTTGCCAGCCGCCGCATGCCCAACCGCATCACCAGCCGCGCATTCAGGATCGAGGCAGCTGCCGACACCACAGCGATCAGTGCGAACCAGTAGGGGAAGCTTGTGGTGCGCCCATAACCCTCGCCGAAGATTTGCTGGATTGATGACAATAGCGCGAACATTTGCCCATAACCCAATGTCATCACAGCCGTATAGATGCGCACATCGCGGTTGCCCAACACCTCGCGCAGTGCCGAAATGAGATTGACGGCGGTCAGCGGCCGTCTTTGGCCTGGCGGAAGTGTTTCTGGCTGGCGGGTGGACACCCAGATCAGCGCCAGAAGGCCAAAAATCACAAACGCCAGGAAAACGCCGCGCCAACCGGTAAAGGCAATGATACCCGCACCAACAGCCGGAGCCAGCGCCGGGACGATCATAAAGACGGTCATTACGAAAGACATGACCCGCGCCATCTCGCGGCCTTCGTAAAGGTCGCGGGTCAGCGCCAGACCGGCGATGCGCGGTCCGGCCGAGCCCAGACCCTGGATAACCCTGGCAAGCAGCAACATCTCAAGCGAGCCGGAATAATGCGCCAGGATCGCCCCGACGATATAAAGCAGTATGCCCCCGGCGATGGTCGGTTTACGGCCCACGGCGTCCGAGATGGGACCGGCAAAAAGCGTTCCCGCCCCCATGCCAAACACAAAGGCAGACAAGATCAACTGCGCGCGGTTTGGCGCCTCAGCGGACAATTCCGCGGCAATGGCGGGCAGAGCGGGCAGCATTGCATCTATCGAAAACGCAATCGTCGCAAACAGCATCGCCACCATCGCGGTGAATTCCGGCAAGGGCAGTCGTCGAATTGCGGGCGCATTCACAGTCATGAACATCAGGAATTTTCTTTCATATTGTCAGATAGTTCGTCGATGATTTTCAACCACATTTCCGCAGGCTGCGCGCCCTGCAGGGCATGGTGATCGGCGATGATGAAGGTCGGTACGGAATTTATCCCGCGATCGCGGGAATGGGCGATGCGGGCTTTGATCTCATCTTTATCAGCGTCGCTTTCCAAAAGCCGCAGGGTCACGACGCGGTCGAGCCCGTGGTCGGCGGCAATGTCGGCAAGGGTTGTGGTATCGCCAATATCGCGCCCGTCCCGCCAATAGGCCCGCAAGAGCGCCGAAGTCATGGCGGTTTGCTTCTGTTCGATCCCGGCCCAGTGGATCAGCCGATGGGCGTTCAACGTATTGGGAGACCGTTTGATCGCCGGAAGGTTAAAGGTGACTCCGGCCTTTTCGGCATGGGCCAAAAGCGGTTCATGCATGCGGATCACATGTTCGCGGCTGCCAAACTTGGCGGTCATATAGGCATCGCGGTCCATGCCTTCGGGCGGCAACTCGGGGTTGAGCTGGTAGGGATGCCATTCGATGGCAAAGTCGTGATCAGGACGGGCCGCAAGCGCGCGGTCCAGATACGCCTTGCCGATGTAGCACCATGGGCAGGCAACGTCTGAAATAATATCAAGCCTGATCAATTATTTGTCTCCCATTTCTCGCGCAGAGCGCGACGATTGATCTTGCCGTTTACATTCAGCGGCAGTTGGTCGGCGCGCAGAAATTCGCGCGGTTGTTTGTAGCGGGCAAGGCAGGTTGCCGCATGGGCCGCCAAAGCCGCAGGTGTCACCGGGCCGGTATAGATGGCGGCGATGAACGACACTTCCGCATCACGCCTGAGTTCGACAACCGCGATATCGCCAACCTCGGGGCAAGAGCCGAGGGCGGCCTCAACTTCCAGCGGCGAGACGCGAAAGCCGCCGGCGTTCATCATGTCATCGTCGCGGCCCAGATAGTGGATAGCCCCGTCATCAGCCATGCGGACAGTGTCGCCAGTTTGGAACCAATCCCCGAAGAATCTCTGCTTGGTTTCCTCAGCTGCCGCAAAATATCCAAGAAACAGCCCCGGATCGCTGCGGTGGATGGCCAGACTCCCACTCTCACCGCGCGCGACGGGTTGGCCACCTTCGCCCAGAACGGCGATGCGGCGGCCGGGTTGGGCATAGCCTGTCGCCCCTTGCGGAGCTGGTTTTGTCGGGCTTGATGACAAAAAGGTTGAGCATTCCGACAGACCGAACGCCTCATGGATCGGGGTTCCGGTGGCCGTTTCCCAGGTCTTGCGGGTGACGTCCGGCAGTTTCTCACCTGCCGCCAGTCCGTGGCGGAGTTTGGGCAGGGGCAACGCTGTATAATGCTTAAGAAGTTGCCGGTAAACTGCCGGTGCTGCTGCAAAAACCGTGATCTGTGCCCGCCGGAGCAAAGCCGGAAGATCCCCCGGCACCCCCCCGGCTTCGGGCACCAGCGCGGTGGCGCCTGCGGCCCAAGGGTCGAATAACCCGGTTCCAAGCGTGAAGGTCCAGTTGAAAGCCCCGGCATGCAGCACCCGGTCAGCTTCGCATATTCCATGCCAGCCCCCAACCATCATGCGGCGCGCCCAGATAGCGCGGTGGGCATGAACGACCGCACGCGGGGTACCTGACGTACCTGAGGTATAGATCAGATAGGCCGGACGATGGGGGTCGCCCATCTGGTAAGGCACTGGCGCGGTGTCGCTCAGCGCCATCAGGGCGTTGCTGGACATCACCGGGATTGTTGCATCGGGCAGGGATATGCCTGGGGCGGCGATGATCAGGGCCGGGCGCAGTTGCGCAACCATATTTGTGACCTCCACCGCACTCAGACCCGCAGGACAGGCGACCGGCAACAGCCCGGCGGCTACGGCACCCAGAAAGGCCAAGGGAAATTCGACCGAGTTTCCCAACCGCAGCAAGATGCGGTCGCCGGGGACAAGACCATGTGCAAGAAGCCCGCCCGCGATCCCCCGCACAGCTCGGTCAAGCTGTGCATAGGTCCAGCGTTCATCGCCGTCGGCCCGCAAAATCTCCAGGGCGAGCTTATCGGGCAAGTCGGCAGCCCGCGCCAGCACATGGGCGGCGAGGTTAAAGGGCGTCGGGCAGGGGGCCAGCGCGCTGGGTTCGGTCAAGGATAGCATGGCCAATCGCTACGCCCCATCGCCGGACGTTGCAAGCTGGGTGGTCATGGGTATCGCGCACACTGACCTTGGCGGCAATGAACAGACAGCGTTCAGGGTTCGCTTAGGAATGGCAGCAGCCGCAGTCATCGCGATCAGCCGCGGCAAGCCGTCAGCCTTTGTCGTTGCTATCGTCGCCAAACCGCGCGTCATCGTCAGATTCGTCTTCGCCTTCGGGCATGAATTTGCCGGACAGCAAGATAGAATGGTCTTCGTGATGTGGGTTCATGATCACATCGGCGGGCAGTTCGCCCTTCAGCCATTCCAGAATTTCATCGCGCGCCTCGGCAGGTTCCTGACCGGTCATTTCGGCAATATAAAGCACAAACGCCCGCTGATCGCCGTCTACTGCTTCCAGACCAGCCTCATCCGCCCCCGACCAGCGATCAAGGATCGCGTCGAAGAAGGCAGGCCAGTTGTCTTGGATATGGTGCCACCGCATCCGTCATCCTTCCGCGCGAGTCGTGCCCGCGCTTGCGCACCAGTTTGCACCCAAAGCCCTAGCGGGAAAAGAGTTTTGGCAAAATCCAGGCGGCAATAACGGCGGCTGCAAATTCCGCCGCCATATAGGCCGGGGCGTCAGCAAGGCGGATGCCGGTGAAAGTGTCCGAGAAAGCCCGCGCCAATGTTACTGCCGGGTTGGCAAAGCTGGCCGATCCGGTGAACCAGAAGGCCGCCGCAATCCAGGCTCCAACCAAAGCGGGTACTTGCGCGGGGGCATGACGCTGCCCCCCGAGGATGGTGAACATCAGCCCGAACGTGGCCACCCCTTCGGATAGCCACAGGGCCGCCCCCGCCCTTGGTGTGGCCGCACGTTGCAACACGTCCAAGCCAAACATCACATGCGTCAGCACCACAGCTATCAGCGCGCCGATTGCCTGTGCGGCAACATATCCCAGCGCCAGTGGCACGGATACTTCGCGGCGGAGCACGAAAAACAGCGTGACTGCGGGGTTCAGATGCGCGCCGGACAATGGCCCGAGGATGGTGATCAAGAGATACAGGATCAATCCCGTTGCAAAGGCATTGGCGAAAAGTGCGATTGCCATATTGCCGGACGCCAGATTGACACCCATGATCCCGGTGCCGATACCGCACATCACGAGGATAAGGGTGCCAAGGCCCTCGGCCAGAAGTTTGCGTTGCATTACAGCGATCCTATGCGCGACAGCTCGGTCACGATCTGTGCCCGGTCCATGGTTTCCATCCGCAAGCACAGAAACGCCGTGGCGCGGGCGTGAAGCTGTTGAAAGGCGGCCGCAAAGGCCTGGGGCCAGTTTGCTTCGGCCACGGCCGCAGGGTCTTCGACGCCCCAATGCGCCCGAATCGGGGTGCCGGGCCAGTAGGGGCAGGTTTCGCCCGCGGCAGAGCCGCATACGGTGATGACTGCCGCCATTGGTGGCGCTTCGGGGGTCGCAAATTCATCCCAGCTTTTTGACCGCAGGCCCTTGGTCGGATAGCCTTTTGCCCTGAGCAAAGCCAAAGATTGCGGATGCACACGTCCCGCCGGGCGGGAGCCCGCAGAAAACGCTTTGATGCCCCTGGGCGCGCCCTCAAAGTTGAGGATCGCCTCCAGCAGGATCGAACGGGCGGAATTACCGGTGCAAAGGACGAGAATGTTCATGCCCGGCCTTTTGCCCGCGTAAAGTAACAGCGCTATGACATTTTGCCGGATCAGTTCAGCAAGTTTTGGACGCCGCGCGCCCCACCCGAAACATCTTCGCCAAGACCTGCCACGGTATTGCAACCCGCCAGCGCCGCCAGAAGCACCAAGAGCATGTATGTCTTCATCGTCTATTCCTCGTACCACCAGACATCAGGCTGAAAGCCCGGCCAATCGCCATATAGCGGAAGTCGTTCGGGGTGGTGAAGCTTTTTTGAATGCGCAAGGCGCGACACTTTGGAATACCAAACTGGGATAACATATCGCCCAGCGGTCAGGATGCGGTCCAGGGCTTGGACGGCGGCGGTGAAATCCGCGGATCCGTTGCTGCTGACCATCGTGGTGATCATGGCTTCGGCAGCGGGGGAATTCATCCCCATCCAGTTGCGGCTGCCAGGTTCGGTCACGCCCGCAGACCCCCAGTAAAGCATCTGTTCATTGCCGGGGCTTAGCGACAGGGCGCGGGTATACCAGGCCATGTCGAAGGCATAGTTGTTCGTACGTTCCTTATACTGGGCGCTGTCGACGGCGGTGACGGTTGGGGCGATGCCAATTTGTTTCAGCGCCTCGACGTAGATATTGACAACGGCTTCGCTGTCAGACGCCCCCGAGGCAAGCAGAATTTCAAACGCAAAGGGCTTGCCCCCGGCATCTTTCAACACCCCGTCTTGCACTGTCCAACCGGCGTCTTCCAACAAAGCCACGGCCTTGCGCATATTGCCGCGATCGGTCGATTTATCGGCGCCGCTGACCGGCAGATCATAACCTTCGAGGGTGCCGGGGGGCAGATCGGCGGCATACGGCGCCAGAAGTTCCGCCACTTTGCCTGCCGCAGGGCCGTGGTCCATCCCCAGGAAAGAGTTGGAGAAATACGAGGTGATGCGCGGCTCGGTGCCGCCATTCAGGGTCTGGTTGATGAATTCGAAATTGAAGGCCAGCAGCATCGCCTCGCGCACCCGCCAATCAGCGAAGATCGGGTTGCGGGTGTTCATCACCAGCCCGGCGATGCCGGAGGGGCGCGCATGGGGGAATTCCTCTTTTACAACGTCGCCGGACTGCACCGCCGGGAAGGTGTAGTTGGACAGCCACTTGCCGGCGTTCGATTCGCGAAAACTGCTGATGTCACCGGCGGTAAAGGCCTGAAACGTCACATCCCCATCGCCGAAATAGTCATAGCGGATGGCGTCGAAATTGTTCAGGCCGGTGTTGAAGGCCAGATCGGCGCCCCAATAGTTGGGATTGCGTTTGTAGGTAATGCTTTTGCCCGGATCGACAGATGCGATCACATAGGGGCCCGAGCCGACCGGCACCTCAAGGGTGCTTTCGGCGAAATCTTTGCCGTCCCACTGGGCTTTCTTAAGGATCGGGCGCATCCCCATCAACAGCGCCAGTTCCCGGTCGGGCGCGTTGAAGGTAAAGCGGATCTTTGCCTCGCCGGTCTGTTCCATCTTGGCGACCTTGGCCCAGGCACCTTGGTAGCGGGGGTGGCCAAGGGTGCCCAATGTCTCATAACTCCACATCACGTCGGCAATGGTGACGGGGCTGCCGTCCGAAAATTTCGCCTGCGGCCGCAGGGTAAATTCCACCCAGCTGCGGGCGTCATCGGTTTCAACCGATTCGGCCAAAAGCCCGTAAAGCGAAAACGGCTCATCAATCGAGCGCCCCATCAGTGTTTCCATAGTGTGAACAGCGACGCCCGCTGCCGCGGAGCCTTTGAGGATAAAGGGGTTCAGGGAATCGAATGATCCGGATTCGCCAAAGATGATGCTTCCCCCCTTGGGCGCATCCGGGTTGGCATAGGGCAGGGACACAAAATCAGGTGGCAGGGCAGGGTCGCCATACATAGCTATGCCATGCTGCGGGTCGGCGAAAGCGCTCTGTGCCATCACTCCGACCGCCAGCACACACCCCACCCGCCACCGTGCCAATGTCCACCATGCCCGCATTTTATCCGCCCGTATCTGACCTTGACTGTTGTCGCCAACCTAGCGCTGCTTGCCAGCCTTTTCAAACTTTTAGCTTGGACATGGGCTGGGATACGCGTATAAACATCGTACTGCTCGATAGGTTTCTTGCCTGTATGAAACCTGCCTCAATAACTTAACGCCCGCCTTGTGCGGGCGTTTTTTTGTTTGGCCTTTTGTGGGCGCGAATGTCCATCCCGTCAATTCAGCCCGGCTTTGCGGAATGGGGGCAATGATTCCCCCTTATTTTTTGCGGGTGCAGCATCTATCTTTGCTGCAACGCAACAAGATTGGACCCACCAGATGACCCTTGCAGGAAAAACTGCCATTATTACCGGCTCCAACTCTGGCATTGGCCTCGGCGTCGCCGAAGAGCTGGCCCGCGCCGGCGCTGACATTGTTCTGAATTCATTTACCGACCGCGCCGAAGACCATGACATGGCCGCCGATCTGGGCAAAAAATACGGGGTCAAGGCGCGCTATATCAAGGCCGACATGTCGCTGGGGGGCGAGTGCCGGGCGTTGGTGGCGCAGGCCGGGGCTTGCGACATTCTGGTGAATAATGCCGGCATTCAGCATGTGGCGCCGATTGAAGCCTTCCCACCGGAAAAATGGGATTCAATTCTGGCAATCAACCTGACCTCGGCCTTTCATACCACCGCTGTTGCCTTGCCGATGATGCGGGCCAGGGGCTGGGGGCGGGTGATCAATATCGCCTCGGCCCACGGCTTGACCGCCAGCCCGTTCAAATCGGCCTATGTGGCTGCCAAGCACGGCTTGGTCGGGCTGACCAAGACCATCGGGTTGGAAACCGCCGGGCAGGGGATCACCTGCAACGCCATCTGCCCCGGCTATGTGCTGACGCCGTTGATCGAGGCACAGATCCCCGATCAGATGAAGACCCACAACATGGACCGCGAAACCGTGATCCGCGAGGTGATGCTGGAGCGCCAGCCGTCGCGCCAGTTTGCTACGGTCGAACAAGTGGGCGGCACGACAGTATTTTTATGTTCCGCCGCCGCCGATCAGATCACCGGCACCACGATCAGCATTGATGGCGGCTGGACCGCCTTGTGAAGCGGCGCATCAATCTGGCGCTGCAAGGTGGCGGCGCGCATGGTGCCTTTACCTGGGGGGCCCTGGACCGGATTTTGGAAGAGGACGGGATCGAAATTGCCGCCATTTCCGGCACCTCGGCGGGGGCGCTGAACGGCGCGGCGCTGAAGGCCGGGATGGCCAAAGGCGGGCGGCAGGGTGCGCGCGACAATCTGGATTGGTTCTGGGGCGAGATCAGCAAGATCGACGATCTGAGCATGGCGCATTGGATGACCGCGTTTTGGCCTGACAGCCTCAAGCGGGCGATGCGCGCCTATACCCCGGCCGCGGCGCTGGACGGGCTGACGCATTTGTTCAGCCCCTATGATTACGGACCGTTTTACGCAAACCCGCTGAGTTCCCTGGTCAAAAACCTGCATTTCGACCACATCTGCGCCAGCGGCGGGCCGGAGCTTTTCGTTTCTGCCACCAATGTTCGTTCCGGCAAAATCCGGGTGTTTACCAAATCCGAGCTTTCGCCCGATGTGCTCATGGCCTCGGCCTGTTTGCCGACAGTCTTTCGGGCGATCGAGATTGCAACCCCCGGCACTCGCAAGACTGAGGCTTATTGGGATGGTGGCTACTCCGGCAATCCGGCGCTGTTCCCGCTGTTTGACGCGGCCCTGCCAAAGGATATCGTCATCGTTAACATTAACCCGCTCAGGCGCGAAGCGCTGCCACGGTCGGCCGGGGAAATCATCGACCGGATCAATGAAATCAGCTTCAATGCAGCGCTGTTGGGCGAATTGCGCGCCATCAACTTCGTTCGCCGTCTGATCGCCGACAACAAGGTTGCCCCCGAGGCGATGAAAGAGGTTTTCGTGCATATGATTGCCGATGATGCGCTGATGAATGCGCTGTCGGCGGGCACCAAGATGTTGCCGACACCGGGGCTTTTGGAGGAATTGAAAGCGGCGGGTCGCGCCGCCGCCAATCGGTTCCTGCGCGATCATGGCGACAAAGTGAACCACCAAGGCTCTGTCGATCTAGAGGCTACCTACGGCTGAAGGCCGCTTGGCAATTTGCGCAGATCCCGGCTTTTCCGGTGGATAGACAAGTCCGGCAGAAATGATCAATTTCGCGGCGTCCTCGACGGTAATGCGGTCCATCATGATCACATCGCGTGCCGGGATATATAACAAGAACCCCGAGGTCGGGTTGGGTGTGGTGGCCACAAAAACCGTCAAGATATCTTCATCCAAGGGGATTTTTTCAGCGATTTCACCCTTGGCACTGGTTGAGACAAAGCCAACCGCCCAAATGCCGTGACGCGGATATTCGACCAGGCAAGCCCGGTCAAACTTCGCTTCGCCTTGGGCAAACACGGTTTCGGCAATCTGTTTCAGGCCGGTGTAGATTGAGCGGACGAACGGCATCCGGTCAACAAGGCGCTCTCCCCATGACAAGAGCGAACGCCCGATCAGACCCTTGGCGATCCAGCCGACAATGACCGTGAACACCAAAAAGATAATGACGCCGGCACCGCGGATCGACACCGGCGCGTCGTAACCCAGATACCGCGACAAAAGCCTGTCCGGATGCAGGGATTGCGGAATGAAGGGCAGCACCCAGCCGTCGATCCAGCCAACGACGTTCCAGATCATCCAGATCGTCAGCCCGATCGGCAGGACCACCACCAAACCGGTAAGGAAGTTGGCCCGAAACCCACCAAGGAGTCCGCGTTTTTTGTGGATAGGATGGGCGTCATGCAAATGCGGTTCAACGGTCATGTCTGTTCTTCCCCAGTCACGGCGGTCCGAATGTAAGTTGCTATGGGAGTGCCTGCAATGGGGCCAGCTCAGAGGATCGCGATTTCACGCGCAATGGCGGCACCAAGCCGGGCGTTGTTCAGCACCAGCGCAATATTTGCGGCCAGCGAACGGCCTGCGGTCAACTCGAAAATCCGTTGCAACAAAAACGGGGTCAGGGCTTTGGCGGCAATGCCCTGAGCGGCAGCCTCTGACAAAGCCCGTTCAATCGCCGGGGTGATATCTTCGCGGGTAATCTCCGCCTCAGACGGGATCGGATTGGCGACAAGTTGCCCGCCGGGCAGCCCAAGCCGATTGCGCATGCGGTGGGCGCGCGCAATCTCGGCGGCACTGTCCATCCGCAGCGGTGCCCGCAACCCGGATGAGCGCGACCAGAATGCCGGGAAATCATCCTGCCCAAAGGCAATCACCGGAACGCCGCGGGTTTCCAGAACCTCCAGGGTTTTCGGCAGATCCAGAATGGCCTTCGCCCCGGCGGCCACCACCGTCACCGCCGTCCCGGCAAGTTCGGCCAGATCGGCGGAAATGTCGAACGAGCTTTCGGCACCGCGATGCACACCGCCGATGCCGCCGGTGGCAAAGACCGCGATGCCCGCGCGGTGCGCACAGATCATTGTTGCAGCCACCGTAGTGGCCCCGATCCTTCCTTGCGCAAGACACACCGCCAGATCGGCGCGACTGAGTTTCATCACGTCCCTGGCTTGGCCAAGCCTCTCCAGTTCGGCATCACTCAACCCGATATGGATGCGCCCTGCCATCACCGCGATGGTCGCGGGAACCGCACCAGCGCGGCGCACCTCTGCCTCGACGGCGCGGGCGGTCTCAACGTTTTGCGGGTACGGCATGCCGTGAGTGATGATGGTAGACTCCAGCGCCACGATCGGGGCTTTAGCGGCCCGTGCGGCGGTAATTTCGGGGCTGAATGTCATCAGATCTATCATCTTAAGCCTCTCCTGAAATGAATTGCGCGGCGCAGCGCAGGGCAAATTGCAAGGCGTCTTCGCGCAAAGCGCCGTGGTGTTCGGCCTTGATATGCGCCGCCATCAGCGTGTCGCCGGCACCCGTCACCTTGACAATCTGCACCTGCGGTGGCGTGGCGGTGATAATCCCTTGCCGGTGGCGGCCTTCGGCACAAAGATTGCTGCCATTCGTCACCAAAACCCGAAAAGCCCCCAGGTCAAGCAAGGCTTGGGCCGCATCCTGCGCCGCGTTGAACCGCCGCTGGCACAGCATGCCTACTTCAAACAGGTTCAGATAGAGCGTGGCATTGGGGTGACCCACCATTGGCCGCAAGCGATCGGCCTTGCCCGGACTCGCAGGGGCGATCCGCAGATCGGCATGCGCAAACAGTTGGGAAGCGGCAATCCGGCCCAGCAGGTCGGTCGTCAGGTTGCCGTCCAGGGCAATCAATCCCGTCCACGGTTGCTCTGCCGTTCCCAGCTGCCCATTGTGAAGCGGCGCAAGGATCGCGTCCGCCGCAGCTTCCAACGAATGCGCATCGGCAACGGCGGCAATCAGGCCGTCCGGCCCCTCGATTGCCATATAGCGGTCGGTCGGCAAGCCTTCGGGGCGAAGAACATGACGGGTATCAATGCCCATGGCCGCCACAAGACGCAAAAGCTCATCGCCCTCGGCGTCTTTGCCAACTGCAGAAAGCAGGCTTGGTTTCAGCCCCAACCGCGCCAAGGTCATCGCGATGTTCAGGGCGACGCCGCCCGGCAGCCTGCGAATACGCCCCGGCACATCTGCGCCATCCTCCATACGACCTGAGGTGTGGCCGATGATGTCCCACAGGACCGAGCCGATGCAAATGATGTTGGGCAGCGCCTTCATCCGGGCTTTGTCGCTGGTTCCGCGCCAACAGGCAAGCGTTTGGCGCGCCGTATCCGGGCACCCGCCTGCAGTTACAGCCGCAGCTTTTATGGACAGGGTTACCCAAAGGTGGCAACCTTGCGGCAACGGGTTAAACCGCTCTGGCGTGCCAGTGATCCGGCGCAGGTCGATCTGGCGGCATGGTGAGCCTAACAAGACTGGGCCTAACAAGTCTGCACTCCGCTACAAAACACTCGGCCAGAAAGGAGCCAACTTATGCAAGCCGATGTCACTGCAGCGCTCAGGGCGCGCACCGATGGAAAGCTCTGGCTGACCGATGGCGGGATCGAAACCGTGATGATCTTTCTGGAGGGGCTGGATCTTCCGCATTTTGCTTCCTTTCCGCTTTTGAACAGCGCCAGGGGGCGTGACCGGCTGGCGGCCTATTTCAACGGGTTCATGGATGAGGCTGCGGCCCAGGGCACCGGCTTCATTCTGGATACCGTGACTTGGCGGGCCAGCCGGGGTTGGGGCGCGGTCATGGCCCTGAGCGCGCGACAGATTGACGACGCCAACCGCGCGGCGGTCGCTTTCGCCAAAGAGCTGCGCGCGGCGCACAAAGACGGCGGCGCGGAGGTGATCGTGAATGGGCTGATCGGCCCGCATGGCGACGCCTATGCCCCGGACAGGATTCTGACGGCAAGCGAAGCGCAGGACTATCACCGTCCGCAGATCGCCGTTTTGGCCGAAGCCGGGGTCGAGATGATCTCTGCCCTGACGCTTTCAACCCCGGCCGAGGCGATTGGCATCGCCAAAGCCGCCCGTGCGGAAAATCTGCCTGCGGTCTTGTCCTTCACCGTTGAGACCGATGGCAGGCTGACCACCGGCATGACGATTGACGCGGCAATCACCCAAACCGATGCCGCCACAGATGGCTATCCCGCTTGGTACATGATCAACTGCGCGCACCCGGATCATTTCCGGCACCGGCTGGCGGGGGATTGGGTGGCGCGGATTGGCGGGGTCAGAGCCAATTCATCGCGGCTCAGCCACGCCGAACTGGACGAAGCGGTGACTTTGGATGCCGGCGATCCGCAGGAACTGGCCCAAGACTATCGCGCCTTGCAGGGGCTTTTGCCGGGGCTGAGGGTTCTGGGCGGCTGCTGCGGCACCGACCTGCGGCATATAGCGGCGATCGGGGGCGCCTGTATCGGGCACCATTCCCGCGCCGCGTCTTAGGCCTTCAGGGGATAGCGATCCGGTTCCTCAAAGACATCCAGCACCACCGTTCCGGCCGGAATGCGCGCCGAATGCACGGCACCCGCAGGGATATTGTAGGCATCACCGGGGTGAAGGCGGCGGGTTTGCCCGTCGATGGTGAAATCAATATGACCCTTGATCACCGTGCCCCATTGGCCCTTGTGGGCATGTGGCGGCAGATCCATGTCCTTGTGAAAGGTGAAAAACACCGCGAGCCCGTGATCAGAGCGCAGCGCATTGGCCGAGACGACATCCGGCGGAAAGGGGATGTCGAGGGCAGGGAAGGCACGGATGAAATCAGGCAGCGGCATGACAGGCCTCCGGTTTGCGCTCAGACTAGCGGTTAAAGGCGGGATCATGCCAGAGGGATTGTGCCGCCGGCGGCAGCGAGACTGGCAATCAAGGCTTGTGTCCACCACTGATCCGGCCTATAGGCACGCCACTTCACAGGCGAGGTGCGGGCTTACGGGGGAGAAATCCCTGTCGGTCCACCGGTTGCCCCGGACTTGATCGGGGGTGAAATCACTTCGCTCAGGCGCAAACCGGAAAGGAACAAGGCATGGCGCTTCCCGAGTTCACCATGCGGCAGCTTCTTGAAGCTGGCGTACACTACGGCCACCAGACCGCACGCTGGAACCCGAAGATGGGCGAGTTCATCTACGGCGACCGCAATGGTATTCACATTCTCGATCTGACGCAGACCGTGCCGATGCTGGACGCGGCGCTGAATGTCATCCGCGAGACCGTGGCCAAGAACGGCCGCATCCTGTTTGTCGGCACCAAGCGTCAGGCCTCCAAGGCCATCGCCGATGCCGCCGAAAAATGCGCGCAGTATTACATGAACCACCGCTGGCTGGGCGGCACGCTGACCAACTGGAAAACCGTGTCTCTGTCGATCCAGCGTCTGAAGCAGATCGACGAAGTTATGGCGCATGGCGCCGAAGGCCTGACCAAGAAAGAGCGTCTGGGCATGGAGCGTGAGCAGTCCAAGCTGCAGGCGTCGCTGGGTGGCATCCGTGACATGGGCGGCGTTCCTGATCTGTTGTTCGTCATCGACGTCAACAAGGAAAGCCTGGCGATCCTTGAGGCCAAGAAGCTGGGCATTCCGGTTGTGGCGATCGTTGACACCAACTGCTCGCCCAAGGGTATCGACTATGTGATCCCCGGCAATGATGACGCGGCCCGCGCCATCGCCCTTTACTGCGATCTGGTGTCGCGCGCCGCTCTTGACGGCATGACCGCACAGATGGGCGCTGCTGGCGTCGATCTTGGCTCCTTGTCGGAAGTTCCGGTCGAGGAACTCGGCGAAGAAGCTACCGCCTGAGCTGAATTTCGAATGCGGGGGCCAGTCTGGCCCCCGTCATCAACCTTTCATCGGGCGGGGACACTCCCCGCCTGACCCGTTCCATGAACATAAAGAACATCGAAGGAGAGCCGCCATGGCGATCACCGCTCAGATGGTGAAGGAACTGCGCGAATCCACCGGCGCAGGGATGATGGATGCGAAAAAGGCATTGACCGAAAACGATGGCAATATGGATGCCGCCGTGGATTGGCTGCGCACCAAAGGCCTCGCGAAAGCCGCAAAGAAATCCGGCCGCATCGCGGCTGAAGGACTGGTGGGCGTTGCCGTCTTGGGGAACACCGGCGTCGCCGTCGAGTTGAACTCGGAAACCGACTTCGTGTCCAAGAACGGCGAATTCCAGAGCCTGGTGGCCGACTTTACCGCTGCGGCACTGAACGTCGCCGATATTGACGCGCTGAACCTGGCGCAGCTTGGCGGCAAGCCGGTGAGCGAAGTGCTGACCGACGCTATTGCCAAGATCGGCGAGAACATGACCCTGCGCCGCATGGTCAAGCTGAACGGCGACACGGTTGTGTCCTATGTCCACTCGGCCGCGGCCGCCGGCATGGGCCGCATCGGGGTTCTGGTGGCGCTGAAGGGCGCTGACAACGGCATTGGCAAACAGATTGCCATGCATGTGGCGGCAACCGCGCCGGCGTCACTGTCGGAAGCCGATCTTGATCCGATGCTGGTCGAGCGGGAAAAGAACGTGCTGAGCGAGCAGGCCCGCGAGAGCGGAAAGCCCGAAGCGGTGATCGAAAAGATGATCGTCGGCCGGATGGCGAAATACTTCGAAGAAGTTACCCTGCTGGGCCAGAAGTTCGTCATCAACCCCGACCTGACCGTGGCGCAGGCCGCCAAAGAGGCGGGCGTTGAGGTGACCGGCTTTGTGCGTGTCGCCGTTGGCGAAGGCATCGAGAAGGAAAAAGAGGATTTTGCCGCCGAGGTTGCCAAGACTCTCAGCGCCTGATTCTGAATGTGACGGATCGCCAGGACGCCGGGTTCACGCCCGGCGTTTTTTTATGCGGTCCCCGACTGGCGCGCCGCTGCGGGCACAAAAAAAACGGTGCGGCCCTTGCAGACCGCACCGCTACCATATCGCGCCGCACCTGTTGGGGATGAGGACAGGACGCGATCTTGGTCGTACCTGCCGGGGCGACTATAGCCCCGACAGGCCGATTTCCGGTTACCCGGACAACCCCTTCCATCTCGATAATACGGGACGGTCCGGATCGTATGTCCCTGGCCAATGCCACCACTCATGGAACCCTTGTTTGATATAAGTTGACGCTGCGTCATTCCAGTCAGGGAATCCATACCTGCACGGAATAGTTCACGAAGTTTTGGGAAATCTGGCAAAGAATTCTGGCTTTCAGCCATAGTCAGGCCGTCAGTTGGAATGTAGTTCGGGCACGACAAATATCTGGTTGCGAAACGAGGCCTTCAACACGGCTTGGGCAGTTGTATCCACGTCCAACGCATCCCGCGCCAATCTGAGATGCTTTTCAATTGTCGCCGCGGTCAGCCCCATGATCGTGGCAATATCTTGGGTGGTTTTGCCGTCGCCCACCCATTCCAACGCCTCGCGTTGCCGGTCGGTCAGAGCCTTGCCCGTGGAAAACGGCAAGGCCGATATGCGCAGATGGATCACATTGTTCAGCACTGTGATTTCGCGCCCGTGCCGGGCCCAGATTGTCTCAACATCGTCCTGGGTCAGGTCGGCACGCGCGCACAGCCCGATTGCGCCTTTGGCGCGCACCGAGACGTCGCGAAAACTGATCGAATACCCGGCGCTGATGTTGAAGCGGCGGTTCAGCAGGGCCACGCGTTTTTGGCCGGGGCTGAGATCGGCGCGGCGCATCGCATCGGCCATCAACCGCCAGGACTGCGCGCCGATATTGTCGGCAGCCCACTGCACCATCGGTGCTGCCTGATAAAGCCCACCTTGCACAAACTCCGCCAGATAATCGGGGTGATGATTGGACAGTATCAGGGAATCATCCAGATTGCTCAAAAGCGAATTCGGCGTTCGAAACCGGGTGAACGCATAAATCATCCGGTCGAAACCGAACACCGTCATGCGCCTGATGTGAAGCGCCCAGATCTCTTCAATGCTGGAAGCACGCAGCACATCGTCAAGAAAGCCAATGGCCGCATCGGAATTTTCGTCAGCCACGTCGGGCAGAGGAATTAGATCAGTCATCCGATTTCCATCGCTGAAGATGCAAAGAAACTTCGCACCGCCAGCTTAACCTGCTGGTTGCATCAGACATTTTCACTCTCGTCACTCATCCCTGATTAACCTCTGCCATGGAATGGCTTACATGTCGAGTAGGGGGCCACTGGCAACGGGGTAGGCGGGTGATAAGGACACGGAAAAGTGAACAACAAGGGTAGGTCATGACGCAAACGTGGGATGTAGTGATCGCCGGGGGTGCCGTAACCGGGTCTTCGGCGGCATGGTGGTTGCTGGGGCAGTCGCCGAAGCTGCGGGTGCTGGTGGTCGAGCCTGACCCAACCTATGCATTTTCCGCCACGGCTTTATCAGTAGCCTCGGTCCGCAGCCAATTCTCGAACCCGGTCAATGTGGAAATCTCGCGCTTTGGCGTCGATTTTATCCGGAATTTCGGCGTTCGGATCGGCCCCGAGGGCGGGGTGCCGTCGCTTGGGCTGAAGGAAAACGGCTATCTGTTCCTGACCGGCTCTGCGGGCGGTGCCGCGGTGATGGAGGAGTTGGCCGTGATGCAGCGCGGGCTTGGGGCAGCGACCGAGGTGTTGGGGCAGGCGGCGCTGGCGGCGCGCTATCCGTGGATGGTGCTGGATGATGTGGTTGCGGGCAGTTTTGGGCAGCGCGACGAAGGCTGGTTCGACAACATGGGCCTGCTGCACGGGTTTCGCAATGGCGCACGGGCGCGGGGGGCGGTGTATGTGAAAGATCGCGTCACCGGACTTCAGCGTGACGGCGCGCGGATCACCGGGGTGACACTGGCCGCAGGCGGAACCGTGGCGACGGGGGCGTTCCTCTGCGCCTCGGGCACGGCTTCGGCCGAAGTTTGCGCCCTGGCGGGATTCGCGCTGCCAGTCGAGCCGCGCAAGCGCACGGTATTTGTCATTGACGCCCCAAATGCCCGCCATCCCGATGCGCCGCTGATCGTCGATCACTCTGGCATCTACCTGCGGCCCGAGCATGGGCTATGGATCACCGCCACGGTGCCCGATGATGACGGCCCCTGTGCCGGTGACGATTGGGAACCCGATCACGCGCAGTTCGAAGACCTGATCTGGCCGCGGCTATATGCCCGATCCGAAGGGTTCGACGCCGTCAAAGTCACCCGCTTCTGGGTCGGCCATTATGATTATAACCGTCTGGACCAGAACGCCGTCCTCGGGCTTTGGCCGGGGTCCGAGAATTTCTTCATCGCCGCCGGGTTTTCCGGTCATGGGTTGCAGCAAGCCCCGGCTGTGGGGCGCGGGTTGGCAGAAGTGATCTTGACCGGCAGCTACCAGACGCTGGATCTGTCGCCACTGGGGGCAGGGCGTATCCTGGAAAATCGGCCGTTTTTGGAACGTGCGGTGGTTTGACCCCCTATAGCCCGTTCACCGGGACTTTCAGATAGGTGCGACCGTCGGATTCCGGCGGCGGCATTTGCCCGGCACGCATATTGACCTGCAACGACGGAATGATCAGCCGCGGCATTCCCAGCGTCTTGTCGCGGGCGGTACGCATCGGCACGAAGTCTTCGGCGGTTTTCCCGGCGCCAATATGGACATTGCGGGCTTTTTCCTCGGCCACGGTGGTTTCCCACGCGAAAGTGTCGCGCCCCGGCGCCTTGTAATCATGGCCGACGAAAATCCGGGTCGCATCCGGAAGGGTCAGAATTTTCTGAATTGACTGAAACAGAACCTGGGCAGAGCCTCCGGGAAAGTCGCAACGCGCGGTGCCGAAATCCGGCATGAACAACGCGTCACCGACAAAGGCTGCATCACCGATAAGATAGGTCATGCAGGCAGGCGTATGGCCGGGGGTGTGCAGGGCTTGGCCGGTCAGTGCCCCGATGGAAAAGCCATCGCCTTCGCGGAACAACTGGTCAAACTGGCTGCCATCGCGCTGGAATTCCGTGCCTTCATTGAAAATTTTGCCGAAAGTGTTTTGCACGATGGTGATATTTTCACCAATACCGATCTTGCCACCCAATTGTTGCTGAAGATAGGGCGCAGCAGACAGGTGATCGGCATGAACATGGGTTTCCAGGATCCAGTCAACCACCATGTCTTCAGCGCGCACAAAGGCCACCACCGCATTTGCCGAACGGGTGTCGGTGTGCCCCGAGGCATAGTCGAAATCCAGAACCGAATCGACAATGGCGCAGGACCGGCTGGACGGGTCACGAACAACGAAGGTGATGGTGTTGGTCGCTTCGTCGAAAAAACCTTTTACAATGGGGCTTTGCATAGCATACCTCAGGTTGCTTTCAGGCACGGGCTGGCGTTTGCGCCGTGATCCTTGCAGCAAGGATACCAGCGACGCGACAAACGTCACACCCTTTGAATATGCGGCCGTCGTTATCCCCAAAGGGCAGGCGGCTCAGGCATCCCGCCATTTTATTGAACACCCCATCGAGGCGGTCTGATCGGCGGGCCCCTGGCCGGTAAGGGCAATCAGCT
>JANMDM010000351.1:0-2067 GCA_031376305.1 Pseudomonadota bacterium
GACCGCCGCCAAGATTGGCGCCCGAACTTTCCACGGTATGTTCAGTATTTTCGAACCGATCCGTTTGCCGCTTGGTACGTCGGCGCGTCGGAAATTCAGGAACGGAAGTGAATGCCCGATCTTGACCTGACCACCGACCACAAGGAACTCGATGACGACCTCGCGGCGCGGCGCTATTTCGCCAAGTTCGAGCGGATCACCGGGATGCTGATCGGCGTGGCCGAGGAGATGGAGGCGGAGCGGTCGCTCTCGCCTTTGGACAGCGATGTGCTGGAAGGCTATGTGGGGGCGATTGCCGCGAGTTTCCGGGCGCTGAGCCTGAAATATCTGGTCTCGGGCCGGCTCGACGGGATCGGCCAGCAGCATCTGACCATCGACCTGCATGAAAGCGGCTTTCCGGTCTTTCAGGAAATCGTCACCATGGCCAATGACGCGGCCCAGGCGGCGCTGCATCTGCAAGGACTGCCGGAGGCGGGGAAGCTGAAGGACGAGATGGTCCGGGTCATCGTGGCGGAGCGCAAGGTGCCCGTGCAGCTGCAATACGCGCTGTCGCAGCGGCTTTACTTTGAGGCGCTGGTCAGGGGCGGGCTTTACTTCGCGCAGATGCATCCGCAGGCGCAGTGGCTGGCCGATCTTGACGGCGGGCGGCGGCGGTTCCTGATCCATTGGGGTGTCTATGACAGCCAGATGAACGTGCCGGTGGTGTACCTCATGGAGGTCGAGGATTAGGGCCGCCGGGCGCTCCCGAAGGACGAGGGCCGCTGGCCCGCCGTGCAGGCGCATCTTCTGGCGCAGTCGGTGGGGGGGCTGAAGCTTTTGACCATCGCCAAGGGGTTCGATACCGATTTCGACGACCTGCACCCGAAACGGCTGCGCCGCGTCTATCTGGGGCCGATGTATTCACAGGCCTTTACCCTGCAGACCGGCCCGATCCGCGAGGTGCTGGAGGGGGCACGCGCCGCCGAGGGCGACGACTGGGCGTTGGCCTGGACGGTCGAGGAGCTGGAAAGTGACCGGGTCGAGTTGGAAAAGGGCTGGTTTTCTTCGGTCGAGCGCGAGGTGTTCCGGCTTGACCCCTTTGCTGGGCGCGGCGTCGATACCGGGGCGACACGGGTGACACGCAGCCTGATCCTGCCCGAGCGGCCGTTTCAGGTTCTGGCCGAGAAAGACCCCGAAGGGTTCCGGGCGGTGAAGAAATATGTGGTGGGCCGGGAGGGCCGGGTGATGGTTTACGGGTAAGGTCGGGGGCGGAAGCCGGGGGCGCTGCCCCCGGACCCCCGGAGTATTTACCCAAAGAAAAAGCTGGAAAGAGGGTCCCGGATGAGTGCGCCGCGCGATGAGATGGAACTGAAGGAAGAGGCGGTGCGGGCGCAATATGCGGCGGCGGCATCGCTTTTGGCGGGGCTGGATCATGCGCCGCGTCTGGCCAGGGTGCAGGTGGCGGCGCCCGAGGCCGAGCGCTCGCCGGGGGTTGGCGTGCGGCCCCGGTTCCGGTCGACCACACCGGGGCTGGCGACGCGCACACCCGCCCGGCCCGAAGGGGTGCGGCTGATCGAGCGGGTCGAGGCGGTGGGCGGCGATGATCCGATCGTGGCGCCGGTTGAAGCGGCGGTGTTGCAGGCCCTGCGCCGGGCTTTGGCGATTGCGCTGGCGCTGGGCGCGGCGTTTTCGGAGCAGACCGGGCTGGCCGAGCTGAAGAATGCCAATCTTGAGGGGCGGTTACCTGCGGCGCGGGGGGCGGAGTTTTCCGAGCTGTTGTCGGCCGAGGCACTGGCGGTGCTGTCGGTCTTTGCCAATGCGACGGCGTTCTTGCTGGCGCCGCAGGCGGGGACGCAGGTGGTGGAAGTGGGCGCGGTCGAGGAGATTTTGACCGACAATGCCAGTCTGGCGCTGCACGGGGCATTGTGGGAACTGGATCAGGACATCGCCCTGTTCGCCAGTGACGATGCGAGGCTGGTGGCGACGGTGCTGGCTTACGGCGAACAGTTGATGGCCAAGGTCAGGGCGCGGGCGGCCGCAGTGCCACGGCTTGAGGCCTTTACCGGCGCCAATTACCGGGTCGAGGCC
>JANMDM010000354.1:0-3294 GCA_031376305.1 Pseudomonadota bacterium
CTCCAGCCGCCATGATGCACGATTGCCGAGCCGCGGCACACCGGGTTCAGCCCGTTTACTGCCCGCAAAAGCGTGGATTTGCCCGAGCCGGACAGCCCCATCAGCACAAGGATTTCGCCCCGTGCCACGGTCAGCGAACAATCATGAACGCCCAGAACCTGGCCGGTTTGCTTCTGGATGTCGGTGCGGCTCATGCCTTTGTCCATCAACGGCAGGGCGCGGTCGGGATGGCCGCCGCAAACACTGACATTGCCGTCGAGTTCAAAAAGGTCAACATCGTCTTCGGCGACCACCCCGAGCGGGCTCTGCCGTTGATGGACAAGGGCATGAGCCGCACTGACATCCAGAAGCAAACCGGCCAGATTCTGGGCGTTCATGATTGTTCCCTCACCGTGGCGCGGGGCGAAATCCTGGTGCTGATGGGGCTGTCCGGCTCGGGCAAATCCACGCTTCTGCGGGCAGTAAACGGGCTGAATCCGGTGTGCCGCGGCTCGGCGATCGTGCATCATGGCGGCTGGAGCTGCGATGTCGGTGCCGCCTCGAAGGAAGACCTGCTGAAGGTCCGCCGCGAATGCGTGGCGATGGTCTTCCAGCAATTCGGCCTGCTGCCGTGGCGGACGGTACGGGAAAACGTCGGGCTTGGGTTGGAGCTTGCCGGCCAAAAGCCTGAGGAGCTTCGCGAAAAGGTCGATCAGCAACTGGAACTGGTCGGCCTTCATGAACGCGCTGACGCCAAAGTGGGCGAACTGTCAGGCGGCATGCAGCAACGCGTGGGTCTGGCCCGTGCCTTTGTCACCGACGCGCCAATCCTGTTGATGGATGAGCCCTTTTCGGCGCTTGATCCCTTGATCCGCACCCGGCTTCAGGACGAATTGCTGGAACTTCAGGCCAAACTGAAACGCACCATCATCTTCGTTAGCCATGATCTGGATGAGGCCTTCAAGATCGGCAACCGCATTGCCCTGATGGAAGGCGGCCGCATCGTCCAATGCGGCACCGCCCGCGAAATCATCGCCAATCCGGTGTCTGATTATGTGGCCGATTTCGTCAACCACATGAACCCGCTTTCGGTTCTGACGGCGCGTGACGCGATGGAGCCAACACCGAATTCCATCCCCACATCGGGGGAAACCGGGATCGACACGCCGATCAAAGAAGTGATGCGCGCGCTCAAAGGCGATACCCGCGCGCTGAAACTGGTCGAACATGGCGCCGTGGTTGGCCAGATCACCCGCGCCAGCGTCATCGCCCGGCTTTTGGACCCACGCGGCTAGCGGCGTTCGTCAGGGTCCCCCGCAGTGTCGTGCCTTTGGGCATGACACTGCGGCCTTTTCATGCGATTTTCCAAACCAGCACGCACAGTATCTGTGGGGCAATTGGATGTCGGCCAGTCCCGTCACCTCGATCCTGCCTGTCACCTCGATCCTGATCGCGGGCAGTGGCCCGGTTGGCCTGACCGCGGCAATCGAACTGCATCGCCGGGGCTTCGCGCCGCGCATCATTGACCCCGATCTTGAAGTTTCGCCGCAGTCGCGCGCCCTTGCCATCAACCCGCGGACCCTTGATCTTCTGGAACCCTCAGGGGTCACCGAGGCTTTGCTTGCGGCGGGCCACAAAATCAACGGCGCGATCATCCGCTACGGGACGACGCCGCTGTTCACCCTGAACATCGGTCTGGTAAAGCATCGCTTCAACTTCCTTCTGTGCCTGCCGCAGTCGCAGACCGAACGGATCCTTGCGGCAGCGTTACTGGATCGCGGCCTCCGCATCGAACGCGGCCTTGCGGTGCAGTCTTTTCAGGCCGAAACCTCAAAAGTTCATCTTAACCTCAGCGATGCGACCGCACCGGATACCGACATCCTCATCGGCGCGGACGGGGCGCATTCGACAGTCCGCAAGGGTCTGGGCTTGGGTTTCCCCGGTGAAAGCCAACCGCAGGTCTTCGGCCTTGCCGACGTCGAACTCGACGCCTGGCCGTTTCCTTGGGACATGGGCGTCGCGACGATCCGCAAGGATCACGTCGTGGTGTTCCTGCCGATGCGCGAAGGATTTGGCCGTTTCATCTCGACCCGCCCCGGCACGTTGGCGCTGCTGCCACCAGAGGCGCGCGTCGGCAAGACAGTTTGGGACACAGAGTTCCACATCAGCTACCGGCAGGTGCAATCCTATCAGCAGGGCCGGGTCTTTCTTGCCGGGGACGCCGCGCATATCCATTCGCCGGTTGGCGGGCGCGGCATGAATCTGGGGATCGAGGATGCCTGCTGGCTGGCTTGGCTGCTCGAGCAGGGCCGTCTGGACGAGTACACGGCTCTGCGTCACCCTATCGGCGCGCGCGTCCTGAAACTTACCGCCCCGCCAACGCGCCTGATCGCTTCAAACAGCTTTGTCGCAAAAGCCATGCGCCGCTGGATTGTTCCCGGTGTTCTGCGCATGGAATGGGCGCAGCGCCGGGTGTTGCCCAGCATGCTTGCGCTCGACACGCCCACCGCACCCTGGCTGTAAAGGCGCGCGCAGTCAGCGCAGCGCCAACCCAAGGGCCAGCGACCACATTGTTGCCCCGACCAGACCGTCCAGCACCCGCCAGGCTCCCGGCCGCGCAAACACCGGCGCCAACAGCCGCGCGCCATAGCCAAGGCCAAAAAAGAAGCTGAAAGAGGCAGCCATTGCGCCCGCCGCAAAAGCCACCGCCCGCCCCGGATACTGCGCTGATACCGAGCCGAGCAGTACCACCGTATCCAGATAGACATGCGGATTTAACCAAGTCATCGCCGCCATCAGCGCCAGCACCTGACCCAGGCTCTCGCCACCAGCCTGCGCCGCTGACAGCGCCCCGCTGCCCTGCAGTGCCGCCCGAAATGCCCGCAGCCCATAGCCGGCCAGAAACACCACTCCGGCCCAACGCAAAGCCGGGGCCAACCAAGGCGCCGCCATGGAGGCTGCGGCAAACCCCGACACCCCCAGCCCAATCAGCGCCGCATCAGAGACCGCGCAAAACAGGCAGGTTGCAAAGACATGTTCGCGCCGCAGCCCCTGCCGCAGCACGAAGGCATTTTGCGCGCCGATCGCCAAGATCAGCCCGAAGCCCAGCCGGAATCCGGCAAATGCCGCCGCACTCATGCCGCCCTGCCCAGGTGGGCCAGAACCGCCATCGCCTCGAAGCGGCGATCCCATTGAACGAAGAAATGATCATGCAGAAACCCCGCCATGACATTGGCACTGATCCCCTCTGCGGTAAGCGCCGTGGCCACTGCCGCCGTCAGGCCGACCGCCGCCAGATCGGAATGCACAGTCAGG
>JANMDM010000358.1:0-2554 GCA_031376305.1 Pseudomonadota bacterium
TCGCGCCGCTGATGCCGCAGCCAGTCCGCCGGGATCAGCGTCACCGCCTCGATCCGCGCCCGCCACATGTCGCGCCATGTGTCATGCCCGACGACCGCCGGGTCGGGCGGCAGCGCGCAATAGTTGAAAAACGCCCCGCCCCAGCTGAAATTGTTGTCGATCAGGCAGCCGCCCATGTAATGCGCATCGCAGCCGTAGCGGTCATCGGTGGAATAGACGCTGACCACCGCCTTCAGCCGCGCCGGCCGGCGCGCCGCGGCCTGCAGGCCGGAAAACCCGCCCCAGGAATGGCCGATCATTCCCACAGCACCACTGCACCAGTCCTGTTGCCCCAGCCATTCGATCACCTCGCAGGCATCGTCTTGCTCGCGGGCGATATATTCGTCGCCGATCAGCCCGTCGGAATCGCCGGTACCGGCGATATCGACACGGGCGCCCGCATAGCCATGCGCCGCGAACCACAGATAGGTCTGATCGTCGGAAAAGCGGGTGCCGTCACGGCGACGATAGGGAAGGTATTCCAGTATGACCGGCACCGGCGTCGGATTTGCGGGCAGAAACAGCCGCGCGGCAAGGCGGCGACCATCCGCCAGCGGGATCCAGACCGTCTCGATGATGCGGGCCGCGCCAGTGTTGGCAAGCGTCTGGCCCTGTACCATGCCATCGTCCAAGCCCGCCATTCCGTCAGCCTCCGGTGATTTGTTGCTCTATAATACAGCTTATTGTTCTATTAGTCAACAAATAGTTTGTCGTTCAATGTATGCTTGCAAACCGGCGGCAATTGGCGCAATCTGCCGATGGTTTTGATGAAATTCCCCTAGAAAAATCAATTCCCATAAAAGGGCCGGTCATTGCGAAAATCCATAACCACATTGCGGCGCGAAGAACTGGTGCAAGCCACCATTTCGGTGATTGCGCAGGACGGGCTGGCCGGGGCAACCTTGGCCAGCATCGCCAAGCGCGCCGAGATGTCTCCGGCACTGGTCAATCACTATTTCGACGGCAAGGATGAATTGCTGGGCTTTGCCCTGCGCCGGGTTTCCAGCCTGCTGCGCGCAGAAATTCAGCGCCTGCTGCCCGCCAATCCGACCCCGCAGCAGCGGTTGAAGGCGATCATCGACGGCAATTTCCAACCCCAGCTTTATGAGCCAGACGCACAGGAAGCGTGGTTGCAATTCGGCCTGCTCTTTCAGGAAAAGGACTCGCGGCATCTGCACCGGATCAACCGGGTTCTGGGGGCCCGGTTTCAATCGAACATCGCCTTCGCCTTTCGCCAGGCGATTCCCGCCGATCAGGTCCGCGACGCGGCGGACGGGCTTGTCGCCCTGATCGACGGGTTTTCCTGGCGCTTTCTGGTGAATCCGACCCGCGCCGATTACGATATCGCCCGGCGCGTCTGCTGGGATTTTGCCGTACATCGGCTGCGGGGAAGCAGCGCCTGATCTGAACGGTCACCCCCTGCGGGTCTTGGCGCAGCCCTGCGGCCGTCGCGATGGCACTGCCGAACCCTTATGCAATATCCCCCGCCGTGGCCAAAGACAGCGACGGCGCACCCCCCGGAAAGTCGATACGCGCGCTTGGCACGGGCCAATTGGGGTTTGGCAAACCCGGCACAGTTCAATTCTCTTGACCCGACTCAGCAAATTCGCGCATAATTGAACATACGTTCATTTATCGGAGCCGCGCCCATGTTCACCGCATCCATGAGCTTTGATCTGGGCGAGGATATCGCCGCCCTGCGCGACATGGTCCAGCGTTGGGCGCAAGAGCGGGTCAAACCGCTGGCGGCAGAGGTGGACCGCACCAATGTCTTCCCAGCCCATCTCTGGCGCGAGATGGGCGATCTTGGCCTGTTGGGTATCACGGTTCCCGAAGAGTTCGGCGGTGCCGGCATGGGCTATCTGGCCCATGCGGTTGCAGTCGAGGAAATCGCCCGCGCTTCGGCTTCGGTGTCGCTGTCTTATGGCGCGCATTCGAACCTGTGTGTGAACCAGCTTAAGCTCAACGGCTCAGACGCGCAAAAGGCCAAATACCTGCCGAAGTTGATTTCCGGCGCGCATGTCGGCGCTTTGGCGATGTCGGAAACCGGGGCCGGGTCCGACGTGGTCGGCATGAAACTCAGGGCTGAGCGGCGCAACGGCTATTATCTGCTGAACGGCTCCAAATACTGGATCACCAACGGGCCTGACGCCGATACTTTGATTGTCTATGCCAAGACCGACCCCGAAGCGGGGTCAAAAGGCATGACCGCCTTTCTGGTCGAAAAAGGCGTGAAAGGTTTCACCCAAGGCCCGCATTTCGACAAGCTGGGGATGCGCGGCTCGAACACCGGCGAGCTGATTTTTGAGAATTGCGAAGTCCCCTTCGAAAACGTGCTGGGCGCCGAGGGCAAGGGCGTCCGCGTCCTGATGTCCGGCCTTGATTATGAGCGGGTGGTGCTGTCGGGGATCGGCACCGGGATCATGGCCGCCTGCCTTGACGAGGTCATGCCCTATATCCGCGAGAGGAAACAGTTCGGGCAAGCCATCGGGAATTTCCAGCTGATGCAGGGCAA
>JANMDM010000360.1:0-2061 GCA_031376305.1 Pseudomonadota bacterium
CCCATTGGATCATGCACAATGGCCAGATCGGGAGGAAGCCGCCAGCCGGTGGCCCAAGGGCTGACAGCCCGCGCCAACCAGCCAGAGGGCGCGATCAAAAACGCCAGCCCGATGGCCATTGCCGCGTGCGGCGCCGCCAGAAGCGGCGTCAAAAACCGCAGTCCGCGTTTGGTGCCGATGCGCCCATAGGCCGCTGCGGCACAGCCAAAGGCCAGCAACAGCGCCAGAAGCGTCGAGACGAGGCCGGTCCAGAGCGTCAGCGCAAGGCTGGTCCAGACACCCGGAAGGGCCGCAAGCTGCCGCCAGGGGTCCAATGTCAGGGTCCGGGCGCCGATGGCCGGAAGATACCCAAAGGCCGCAGCCAGAGGTTGCCAAAGCCCGGCAAGGATCGGCAGGACAAGCCCGCCCACCACCACCCCCAGCACCACAACCCGAAGCCCGCGCCCCTCGGCATTGGTCATTTTGTGTAGCGCTTGGCCCATTCATCGGCCAGGCGGGTCATCCAGCTTGGATGCGGCTCGATCAGCGTGGCCCCCAGACTTTCGATTGAGGGCAAAGCGGGCGATGTGGGCAGGGCGGCAAAGGCGGCGTTCTCGACGTCACCAAGTTTTGACGGATCCAGCACCGAATAGCTGCCGAGGATGGTGAGGTCCTGCGCATGAGCCTGGGTCGCCGGGTCCAGCAAGAAATCGGCCACCACCATTGCGGCGTCCTTATGGGCGGCGTTGAAGGGGATGGCCACGAAGCTGACATTACCAATGCTGCCACCCTCGAAGCCGTAGCTGCGCACGGTTTCGGGCAACAGTCCCTGTTCCACCGCTGCCGCCGCCGCTGCCGGATCGAAGGCCATGGAGAAATCCACCTCGCCATCATTCAGCATCTGTTGCAGCACGCTTTCGGTTTCTGGGAAGGTCGCGCCCGCGTGCCACAGGGTCGGGCGCAAGGCGTCATACCAGGTCCACAGCGGAGCGGTGGCGGTGGCAAAGCTGTCGTCGGTGGCCGACTGCTGGAGGATTGCCGCATCTGGCGCCAGTTCGATCAACGCCTGTTTGAGGAAGGTAGCGCCCATGAAATTTGAGACGGCCGGATGTGTGAGGCGGCCCGGATGTGCCGTGGACCAGTCCAATAGGGCGGTCATCGACTTTGGCGGTTCGGTGACGCGGGCACTGTCATAGGTCATCACGAACTTGGCCAGACGCCAGGGGGATTCGTAGCCATCGGTCGGGATGGCGAAATCGGTGGTGGCGGCGGAACCGGGGGCGAGATCGAGGAATTGCGCATTGGGCAGGTCGGCAACGAATGGCCCGGTCAGCAGGCCCTGTTCCTTCATCGACAGGAAGTTTGCGCCGTTGATCCAGATCATGTCAACCGAACCGCCTTCGGTCTGTCCGGCGGCCTTTTCCGATATCACGCGGGTCACCGCCTCGGCGGTGTCGGTGAGCTTGACCTGTTCGACATGGATGCCGTATTTCGCCGAAACCTGCTGATCCACCCAAGCGATGAAGGCGTTGGTGCGCTCGTCACCACCCCAGGCGTTCCAGTACACTGTCTGGCCTTTTGCGGCGGCCAAAGTATCGTCCCAGCTTCCGGCACCGGCCGGCAGCGACAGGCTGGACAACAAAAGCACAATCAGGGGAAGTTTCATCAGATCCTCATTTTTCATTTTCCTGGGGTGATGCGTCGCGGCCAAAAACCGTCCAGCCTTGATGGCACCGAGTGAGCGTGGTGATAGCGCAGAGCGCCGCAAAGAGCGTGGCAAGCCAAGGGAAAGCCAAGGGCCAAAGACACATGAGCATGAAAACCGCGATGGTTTCAAACCCTTCGGTGAGGCCGCCAAGATAGTAGATGCCCTTGGTCGGATGCGCCTCGGCGACCAGACCGCGTTTGGCAGCGATGATGGCATAAGCCAGAAAGCTTGAACCGGTGCCGACGAAGCTGGCGATCAGCAGGGCGGCGGGCAGGGCATTGGCCACAGGGTCGGCAAAAGCAAAGCCCAAGGGTACAAGGGCGTAAAACAGGAAATCGAAGGCGATGTCGATGAATGCCCCGCGGTCGGTCGCC
>JANMDM010000384.1:0-6133 GCA_031376305.1 Pseudomonadota bacterium
CCCGGCGCCAGTTCGGCCAGCTTGGCGGCCAGGGCGATTGCGGGCACATGGCTGGTCATGAAAAAGGTGTTGTAATAGGCCAGCTCGTCCATTTGACGCTTGGCGACATCGCCCAGTTCAGGGCGGCCATAGCCGATGTTGACGCACCATAGGCCAGCCATAGCGTCGAGGATCTTATGGCCTTCAGTATCGGTCAGCCAGACGCCCTTGGCGGATTTCATAATCCGTGCGCCCCGTTTGGCCAGTGCTGCGTTATCCGTAAACGGGTGCATGTGATGTGCTGCATCCAGCTTTTGCAGCTCGGCGGTCGGCATATGATTGGTGATCGCGTTCATTTTTGTTGCCCTCGTTCATCAGGGGTGGCTTGGCCCATTTGCGCATCTGCCGTCAACAAATGGGGCATTCGTGCAAGGTGCCATTGATCGCAGATTATGTGTCTGCGCGGCGATGTCAATAGAATTTGATCAAATTATGTGAGATCGACCCGACTTGATCAGTTTAACGGTTCAGATTTCCCCGGCTTGAAGAGCCAGTCTGACCTGATCCAAGCCTTGAGCAATATCGTTGTGAATGGCCCGCGCCAATGCCGGGCCATCGCCGGCCCGCATTGCGGCCAACGCCTCACTATGACGATCCGGCATCCGGCCCGAGGCATAGCGGGCGCAGACGACACGTAAGGACGGGCCGAAGCGCAGCCAAAGCGATTGGGCGATTTCCACCAAAATCTGTGCCCCTGACGCCTCATAAAGCGTGAAGTGAAAGCGATGGTTGCCGGTCAGATAGCCTGGAATGTCACCCAAAGTGATGGCCCGGTCGATCTCGGCGTCGATGCGGGTCAGCCGCTCGATCCGCTCTGCCGTCAGCCGTGGGGCAGCCAGTTCGGCGATGCGGGGCTCTATGGTCATGCGGGCAAAGCCGATCTGGTCCAACAACTCTACCGTCAGGTTTGGCACCGAAACCCGGCGATTGTCATGCAGCTGCAATGCGCCTTCGGCAGTCAGCCGTCGAATCGCCTCGCGGACTGGGGTCATGCCTGCGCCAAGGTCCTGGATCAGCCCCTGAATGGTGACCGCTTGGCCGGGGGCCAGACCGCCGGTCAGTACCATATCGCGCAGATGGCCGTAGGTAACCTCATGCGTCGGTATCTTGCGATCCGCCAAGTCCATGCTGCAATTGCCCCTCAATAAATTTTGAGTAAAATACGCAGTATTTGATCAAAGGATCAAGTGCGTATTGGCCATTTGCGCTTCTACTAAAGTTTTAGTTTGACAATGAGCCGATTCCCGGTTTTCTATGCCTTCAGCCAGCCAAGACTGGCTCATCATCACTCTGGGAGGAGACAGGATGCGCAAGTATCTGCTCTCCGCTGTGGCAGTAAGTGCTGTCATTGCGGGGTCGTGGCCGGCGTTTGCCGATGAAGCTGCGGCCAAAAAATGGATTGACGACGAATTTCAGCCATCAACGCTGTCGAAAGACGATCAGTTGGCCGAAATGAACTGGTTCATCAAGGCGGCGGAACCCTATGCCGGGATGGAAATCAACGTCCTTTCGGAAGGCATTCCGACGCATTCCTATGAATCGACGGTGCTGACCAAGGCGTTTGAGGAAATCACCGGCATCAAGGTCAACCACCAGATCCTTGGCGAGGGCGAGGTCGTGCAGGCGGTGCAGACGCAGATGCAGACGCAGCGCAACCTTTACGATGGTTATGTCAACGATAGTGACCTGATCGGTACGCATTCGCGTCTGCAACTGGCTTATAACCTGACCGACATGATGGCAGGTGACTGGAAAGACGTGACCAATCCCGGTCTTGATTTGCCGGATTTCATGGGCACCAGCTTCACCACCGGCCCGGATGGCAAGCTGTGGCAGCTGCCCGACCAGCAGTTCGCCAACCTCTACTGGTTCCGCAAGGACTGGTTTGACCGGGAAGATCTGAAGACCGCGTTCAAAGCCAAATACGGCTACGACCTTGGTGTTCCGGTCAACTGGTCAGCCTATGAGGACATCGCCGAATTCTTCACCACTGACGTGAAAGAAGTCGATGGCGCGCCGATCTATGGCCACATGGACTACGGCAAGCGCGCGCCTGACCTTGGCTGGCGGATGACCGATGCCTGGCTGTCGATGGCCGGCGCCGGATCACCTGGCGAGCCGAACGGCGTGCCGATCGACGAATGGGGCATCCGCATGGAAAAGGGGTCGTGCAACCCGTCCGGCGCTTCGGTGTCGCGCGGCGGTGAAGCCAACGGCCCGGCGGCGGTCTTTGCGATTGCCAAATGGGACGAATGGCTGCGCAAATACGCGCCGCCGGGTGCGGCATCCTATGACTTCTACCAGTCTTTGCCCGCCCTTAGCCAAGGCAATGTCGCCCAGCAGATCTTCTGGTACACCGCCTTCACCGCCGATATGGTGAAGCCGAAATCCGAAGGCAACAACACTGTTGACGACGAAGGCACGCCGCTTTGGCGTATGGCACCCAGCCCGCATGGCCCCTATTGGAAAGAAGGCCAGAAGGTTGGATATCAGGATGTGGGGTCCTGGACGTTCCTCAAATCCACCCCGCCTGACCGCGCCATGGCCGCTTGGCTTTATGCGCAGTTCGCGGTGTCCAAAACCGTTGACGTCAAGAAAAGCCACGTTGGACTGACCTTCATCCGCGACTCTACCGTGCGGCATGAAAGCTTCACTGAACGGGCGCCGAAACTTGGCGGTCTGGTCGAATTTTACCGCTCACCCGACCGGGTCCGTTGGTCGCCCACCGGCATCAACGTGCCGGACTATCCGAAGCTGGCGCAAATCTGGTGGCAGCAGATCGGCGACGTGAACTCCGGTGCCTTCACCCCGCAAGAGGCGATGGACCGTCTGGCCTCGGAAATGGATATCACCATGGCCCGGATGCAGCAGGCGGACGAAGCAGCCAATGTATACGGCGGTTGCGGCCCGCGTCTGAACCCGGAAGTTGATCCGGCGGAATGGCTGGGCAAAGAAGGTGGCCCGCATGCCAAGCTCGAAAACGAAAAAGAGCAGGGCGTGACCATCAGCTACGATGAGCTGATCAAGCAGTGGGCTGCAAACTAAGGGCTCTTCCCTCGTGCTGCCCGCGGCAACAGTCGCGGGCGGGCCTAGCCGGGGCCTTCGGGCCCCGGTCTTTATCGCTCCACATGTCATGCGGGCGGACAAAATGCGGCAAGCGGGGAAAGACGATGGCACTGGAACTTCAGGCGATCACCAAAAAGGTCGGGCAGGTCACCCATATCAAACCCACCAGCCTGGTTCTGGAACCGGGCCGCTTCAACGTGCTTTTGGGTGAAACCGGATCGGGGAAATCTTCGCTGATTAAACTGATGGCAGGGCTGGACCGTCCGGCATCAGGGCGCATCTTGATGGATGGCAAGGATGTGACCGGCCTGAGCCCGCAAAAGCGCAACATCAGCCTCGTGCATCAGTTTTTCGTCAACTATCCGCAGATGACGGTTTTTGACAATATCGCCTCCCCGCTGCGGGTCGCAGGCATGACCAAATCCGAAATTCAGGGCCGGGTCGAGGCGGCCGCCGATGTGCTGCAACTGCGCCCGATGCTGAAACGGCGCCCGCATGAATTGTCCGGCGGTCAACAGCAACGCACCGCGCTGGCCCGCGCCATCGCCAAGGAAAGCACCGCGGTGTTTCTGGACGAGCCGCTGGCCAACCTTGACTACAAACTGCGCGAGGAGTTGCGCGATCAGTTGCCCGAGCTTTTCGCCGGTCGCGGGGCGGTCGTGGTCTATGCCACCTCGGAACCCGCCGAGGCCCTGATGCTGGGCGGCATGACCGCATTGATGCATGACGGGCATGTCACGCAGTTCGGCCCGACGGCGGATATTTACCGTAACCCCAGTACGCTGACATCTGCCAAGGTCTTTTCCGATCCGCCGATCAATGCCGCCATGGTGTCCAAGCAGGGGGCGACCGTCAGGCTTGGCGATGGCACGACATGGGCGTTGGAAGGCGCAGCCGCCGGGCTGACGGACGGCCCCTATACCGTGGCAATCCGTCCGAACTATGTGAGTCCGGCCCTTGGCGGCGATAGCTTTGTGGAACTGACCGGCAAGGTTCTGGTGACCGAACTTTCCGGCTCGGAAAGCTCGGCGCATTTTCGCATGGGGGCTGATGACTGGGTGTCACTGGCACCTGGTGTGCATCCGTACAAAATTGGCGCCGATCACCGGTTCTATATGGATTCGTCGAAATGCTTTTACTTCGCGCCCGACGGCGCGCTTGTGGCTTAAAGGGAAGGGCGCATGGCTAAAATCACGCTGTCAAAGCTTCGCCATAGCTATTCGGCCGCCCCCAAAGGCCCCGATGACTATGCGCTGAAAGAGATTGATCTGGATTGGCAGGACGGCGGCGCCTATGCGCTGCTGGGGCCGTCCGGTTGCGGCAAGTCCACACTTTTGAACATCATTTCCGGCCTTTTGGTGCCGTCCGAAGGGCGGATATTGTTCAACGATCGCGATGTGACCCGGCTACCGCCTGATCAGCGCAACATCGCTCAGGTGTTCCAGTTCCCGGTCATCTACGACACGATGACGGTTTTTGATAACCTTGCCTTCCCACTGCGCAATCGCGGCGTCGACGAGGGACGGGTGAAATCCCGCGTCACCGAAATCGCCGCGATGCTGGAAGTGACCGAGATTTTGGCCCATCGGGCGGCCGGTCTTTCGCCCGACACCAAACAAAAGATCTCGATGGGGCGGGGTTTGGTGCGCGACGATGTGAATGTGGTGATGTTTGATGAACCGCTGACCGTCATTGATCCGCATCTGAAATGGAAACTGCGATCCAAGCTCAAGGAACTGCACCAGCGGGTGCGGGCGACGATGATCTATGTTACCCATGATCAGACCGAGGCCCTGACCTTTGCCGATCAGGTCGTGGTGATGCAAGATGGCCAGATCGTGCAGATCGGCACGCCCATTGAACTGTTCGAGCGCCCCGCGCACACATTTGTCGGCCATTTCATCGGCTCGCCCGGCATGAATGTGCTGCCTTGCGAACTGCGCGACGGTGCGGCCTTTATCGGCGGTCAACAGGTGGCGCTGGAAGGTCCGGCAACCCCAGGCGGCGGCCGGATCGAGCTGGGTATCCGCCCTGAGTTCGTCCACTTGTCCAACACCGGCCTGCCTGCCGTGGTCCGCAAAGTGGCCGACCTTGGCCGCCATAATGTGGTCGAGGCGATGCTGGGCCAGACCCGCGTTTCGGCCATCGTCGAAGGGCAGGCTCCGGGGCAGGGCGACACCGTGCATCTGACCTTTGACCCCACCCGGACCCGGCTTTACCGCGATGGCTGGATCGCCACGACCCAGGGGAGTGCGGCCTGATGCGCAAGGAAAATCAAAGAGCCTGGTTCTTTGTGCTGCCGGTTCTGGTTCTGGTGGCCTTCAACGCCCTGATCCCGATGATGACCGTGGTCAACTATTCGGTGCAGGAAACCTTTGGCGACAACGTGTTCTTCTGGCACGGCCTCGGCTGGTTCGAAGACATCATCAAATCCGAACGCTTCCATGCCGCTTTGGGCCGCCAGTTCCTGTTCACGGCGCTGATCCTGGCCATCGAGGTGCCGCTTGGGGTGATTATCGCCCTTGCGATGCCGCGCAACGGCTTTTGGGTACCGGTCTGTCTGGTGACCATGGCGCTGCCGATGCTGATCCCGTGGAACGTCGTGGGGGCGATGTGGAACATCTTCACCCTGCCGGACATCGGCTTGCTGGGATATTTCCTGAACCATACCTTGGGCATCCATTATGACATGACCCAAGACCCCATAGCGGCCTGGGTCACGATCATCACGATGGATGTCTGGCACTGGACCTCGCTGGTCGTGCTGCTGGCTTATGCGGGTCTCGTCTCGATCCCGGATGCCTACTATCAGGCGGCCAAGATCGACGGCGCCTCCAACTGGTCGGTGTTTCGCTTTATTCAGTTGCCGAAGATGAAGCAGGTGCTAACCATCGCGATCCTTCTGCGCTTCATGGACAGCTTCAACATCTATACCGAACCCTTCGTGCTGACCGGTGGCGGTCCGGGCAATTCGACCACTTTGCTATCGATCGATCTGGTGAAAATTGCTCTTGGCCAGTTCGACCTT
>JANMDM010000386.1:0-9520 GCA_031376305.1 Pseudomonadota bacterium
GTCAGATCCTTGGTGTACTTACGCCGCATGAAACTCAGCGCACCGGCATAGCTGGCCTCAACTGTTGATCCGTGCAGCCGTGTCCGCATAAAGGCGGCATCCGCCAATTCCTCGCCCACTTCCTTTGCCATTCCGCTTTGCTCCTGTCCGCCCTGTTTCACCGACATTCTGCCAGCCGCGCTGCGACCACAGGCGAAATGCCGTCGCATGATCAAAGCCCTGCCCAAGCCTGCCTTTCAATGGCTATTTCAGCCCAAGGCATGCGATTATCAAAGCATCACCCCAGCGCGAACCACACCGCGACACCCACCAGCACCACGCCCAACCCACGGCGCATCAACTTTTGCCGCATCGGTTCTTCCAGCAGTCGTCGCGCTGCCCCCGCCGCCGTCACTATGCCCGCATGAACCAGCGTGGCGATCATCACATAGATCCCGGTCAGCACCAAAGTCTGGCTTTGCACAGCCCCCGACACATCGACAAACCCCGGCAACACGCTCACATAAAACAGCGCCGCCTTGGGGTTCAGCAGATTGGTGATGAGCCCGCGCCGAAAAAACCTGGCCACCGAAGACCCCGCCTTAGCATGCTGCACGGCCGCATCCGCGCCCCGCCAGCCATCCCAGGCCAGCCACACAAGATAGGCCGCCCCAGCCCATTTCAGCGCCTGATACACCGCCCGATTGCCGGAAATCACTGTCGCCAACCCGAATGCTGCCGCAAGCCCGATCACCGCCAGTCCCAGACACACTCCAAAGACCGCCGCATAGCCGCGCCTGCGCCCTTCGGTCGCAGCTATCACCGCCAGATAGGTCATGTTCGGCCCCGGCGTGACCTCGATCACCGCCGACAGCAGTGCAAATTCGGCCAGGGTTGTGGCGTTCATCACACCCACTTGGCCATCGGTGGCAGGCTCATCAGCACCGCGTTGGCGTCATGCCCGGTTTCAAGTCCGAATTTGGTGCCGCGGTCGTAGACCAGATTATACTCTGCATAAAGCCCGCGGTGGATCAGTTGCAGGTCTTTGTCCGCCTCGGTCCATGGCATGTCCCGCCGCCGTTCGGTCACCGGCACGAAGGCCGGCAAAAACGCCCGCCCGACGCCTTGGGTAAAGGCGAAATCCGCGCCCCAGTCGCCGGTGTTCAGATCATCATAAAAAATCCCGCCAACCCCCCGCGCCCGTCCCCGGTGCGGAATAAAGAAATACTCGTCCGCCCAGGCCTTGAAGCGATCATAGTAATCGGGTGCATGCGCATCACAGGCAGCTTCCAATGCCGCATGGAAATGCCCGGTATCCTGTGCGTATTCGATACATGGGTTCAGATCCGACCCGCCGCCAAACCACCAGGCCCCCGGCGTCCAGAACATCCGGGTATTCATATGAACCGCCGGGCAATGCGGGTTTTGCATATGGGCCACCAGACTGATGCCACTGGCCCAAAAGCGCGGATCATCCCCCATGCCCGGAACGCCGCGCGCCGCCATCGCCTTTTGCGCGCGCTCGCCAAGCTGCCCAAATACCGTCGATACATTGACGCCGACCTTCTCGAACAGCCGCCCGCCGCGCATCACGCTCATCACGCCGCCGCCAGCGTCGGTGCCGCCCTCGCCTGCACGGCAAGTGGCGGTCACTTCGAACCGGCCGACGGGACGATCGCAAAAGGGGCCTGATACTTGCGCATCCTCCAGCCTTTCAAACGCGGCCACGATCTCGCCCCTCAGGGATTTGAACCACGCCGCCGCCTGCACCTTTCGGCTGTCGAAATCCGCCATGACCCCATTCTCCGACTGGAATTTTCACTTGCCTAACAGTTTTCGACCCCTGCTTCCATATAGCGCCATGACACAGCAAATGCGGGCTTGGCAGGCCGCGCTCAGGCTCTATTCTAGGGGCATCGACCCGGCCGCCCCAGTGAGTGAATGCCCATGACAATCCGATCGGTTTTTGCGACTTTACCCTTTGCCGTTCTTGCCGCCTGCGGCACCCCGCAAGAGAACTGCATCCGAAATTCAACCCGCGAAGTTCGCACCCTTGATCGGCTGATCGCCGAAAGTGACGCGAGCCTGGCACGGGGTTACAGCTTTGAGGAAACCCGGATCTTTCGCCATGAATGGGTCAGATGCGGCCCGCGTCAGCTTGGCGTCGCCCCCGAAATGTGCCTTGAGACTGTCGAGGATACTGTGAGCCGCCCGGTCGCAATCGACCCCGCAATCGAGACGCGCAAGCTGGAAAATCTGCAGGCCAAACGTGCAATATTGCTGAAAAAAGCAAAAACCGATATCGCCGCTTGCCGTGCCACTTACCCCGAGACCACACCCGCGCCTTGAAAGCCCGAATCCGGGGTCAGCGCCTTGGCGGCTTGCCCGCCAAACGCCCGGTCAGCGGACGCGCTGCCGACAAGACCTTGAAACCACCGCCAAGTGCGATCGGGTTCACAATGGCGAAGGTGCTGCGCAGCGCGTCCTCGTAGGGCAGGGTCCGATTGGCAACCACATAAATTCTTCCGGCCGGATGCAGCATTTTGGCCGCGGCGCGGATGAACCCCGCACCCAACGCCGGATCCGCCGCCCGGCCGACATGAAACGGCGGGTTCATCACCACAAAATCCAGCACCGCCTCGGGGCGAAACTTGGTGGCATCGGCCCAGTGAAAAACCGCCCGCGGGTCAGTGATGTTTTCGCGCGCACAATCCAGCGCGTCAGCCTCGGCCTCGATCAGGTGCAGCTCTTTCACGGTCGCACGCCGCAGCACTTGCGCGGCAAGCCAACCCCAACCCGCCCCCAGATCGGCCCCCTTGCCTTTCAGGTCGGCGGGCAAATACGCCGCGAGAAGGGCCGAACCGGGATCAACCCCATCCGCCGAAAAAACACCGGGCCGGGTGACGAAGCCAGGCAGCGGCGCGGTCGTCCGGGTCTGCCAATCCGCAAAACCCCCGGCCGCCGGTGCGGCAAAAACAAACGCGCGGCCATGCGCCTTGGTGAAGCTATGTGGTATCGCCACCCGGTCGCGCAGATCTTTATAGAGCGAGTCGATACCGTCGGTTTTCTGCCCGTCGACCCAGATCACACCGCCTGCGGCCACCGCAGCCACAGCATCTGCCACCATGGCGCGCGCCAGTGTTTTGGCCCGCGGCATGATCACTATGGCCGCGGCAAAGCGGCCATCGACCCGGTCGGACACCGCAAACCCTTGCGCGGAAAAAGCCTCATAATCGGGACGAAAGCCGGTGACCACAACCGTGCGATCCTTGGGCAATCCGCCCAAATCCGTCTCGTTTGTCGGACGCAGCAGCAAAATCCGGCCTGCCTCCGGCAAGCCGCCCGCCTCTTCCAGCGCCAGGGAAAGTCTTGATGTATGCATGTGATGCGGCCCGGCTGGGACCTATTCCTTTTCCAACGTGCATTGCAGCGGGTGCTGATGGCGGCGGGTAAAGTCCATCACCTGCGCCACCTTGGTTTCCGCAACCTCAAAGGAAAACACCCCAACAACCGCCAGCCCTTTTTTGTGCACAGCCAGCATGATTTCGAATGCCTGCGCATGGTTCAGGCCAAAGAACCGCTCAAGGATATGGACGACAAATTCCATCGGCGTGTAATCGTCGTTCAGCAGCAGCACCTTATACAGCGGCGGGCGCTGGGTCTTGGGCTTGGTCTTGGTGACGACCGAAGTTTCGCCATCCCTTCCGTCTTTCGGCTCAGACAGGGTGAAAGGCAAGCGGGTCACGGGCGCAAGGCTCCTGCAAAAGGAATCGGTCAGGTTCAATGTCAATAATATAGTCAGTCACACGGATGAGAAAAGAGTTGCGATGACAAAGGGCTTACGGGCAGTTTCAGAACGCACGGCAAGGGGCGCTTTGACAGCATGAACAAACTCACGACAATCGGCTTTGATGCCGATGACACACTTTGGCACAACGAACGCTTCTTTCGGAAGACCCAGGACCACTTTGTGTCTTTGCTGGCAGACGACTGTGCCGCCGACCACCTGCACGACCGGCTGCTGGCCGCTGAACGGCGCAACCTTGGCCACTACGGCTTTGGCGTCAAAGGTTTCATCTTGTCAATGATCGAAACTGCAATCGAGGTCACCGGCGAACGGGTTCCGGCGCGGGTCATCGCCGAGCTGATCGGAGCGGGTCAAGAAATGCTTGCCCAGCCAATCGAGCTTTTGCCTGGTGCGCAGGCCGCCGTTGAAACCCTTGCCCCGCATTTCCGGCTGGTTCTGGTAACCAAGGGCGATCTTCTGGATCAGGAACGCAAACTGGCACAGTCAGGCTTGGGCGACCTTTTTGATGCCGTCGAAATTGTCTCTCACAAGACCGAGGCGACCTATGCGCAGGTCTTTGCCCGCCACGGCACGGGCCCGGCAGAGGCGATGATGGTCGGCAATTCCCTCAGGTCAGACATTTTGCCGATGCTTGCCGCGGGGGGCTGGGGGGTGCATGTGCCGCATGCGTTGACCTGGGCGCTGGAAGCGGATGACCGGCCACAAGACGCTCTGCGCTTTCGCGAAATCGCGCGCATTGATGGTCTGCCCGACCTGATCCATACCCTGCCGATCTGACAGATTTTTTCCCGATTTTGCGGCTCGCAGCAGCCCCGCCACAAGATGTAGTGTGGGCTTGCCTGAAAGGCGCCGCAAATTGCCGTAGGAAAAGCGGCAAAGGCCTTGAAGAAAAAGGTGTTTTCGGCTTCACGCCCCTGTGTTATCGTTGTGGTAGTCAAAAAAACCCGGCGCTGATCGGGGAACGAGGCAGTTGGAAAAATGGCATACGTCACCGCGCGTATCGGGCAGTGCATCCGCTTTGCATTGGGCTTGATAATACTGACGCTGGCTTTGGCCACGTTGCCCTTGGGCGTGCTGGCAGCGCCCTACGCGGATCTGGTGATCGACGCCCGCACCGGCGAAGTTTTGCATGAAACCAACGCCGACACCCGGCTTCACCCCGCCTCACTGACCAAGATGATGACGCTTTACATCACCTTCGAGGCGATTGAGCATGGCGAAATCTCGCTCGACACCATGGTGACGGTCACAAAATATGCCGCAGGTCAGCCTCCATCACGGCTGGGGTTGCGGCCCGGCCAAAAGATAGCCGTGCGCTACTTGATCCGCGCGGCGGCAATCAAATCGGCGAATGACGCAGCAGCAGCCCTTGGCGACGCCATTGAAGGGGATCGCGCAAGTTTCGCCAAGCGTATGAACCGGACCGCCAAGGCGCTGGGAATGACCAGAACCACCTTCAGGAACGCCAATGGCCTCACTGCCGATGGGCATCTGTCCACCGCCCGTGACATGACCACCTTGGGGCGGCGGCTTTTCTACGATTTCCCGCAATACTACAGCATATTTTCGCGGCGGACGGCAGATGCCGGGATCGCAAAGGTTGCATCGACCAACCGTCGCTTTCTTGACAGCTACGAAGGCGCCGACGGGATCAAGACTGGCTACACCGCGCCTGCGGGCTTCAACCTCGTGGCCTCGGCCCAGCGCGGCAACAAGCGCATCATCGCTGCGATTTTCGGCGGCACATCGACCGCCAACCGCAACGCCCGGATGGCTGAACTTCTGGATCTTGGCTTTGGCAAGGCCCCCAACAAGGCAGCCGTACAACAGCCGCCAGCCGTCGACTACATTGCCCATGCCGACGAGCCGCCGCTGGAAGAAGACCTGCTGGCCGAAGCCGTGGCCAGTGATGTAAGCACCGACATTCCAGCCGCCGGAAAAACCCTGCGCCTGCAAGTTGCGGTTTCACAAAGCCCGCGCCCGCGGGCGCGCCCAGCTGAAATTGCCAGTCCGTCGACAGCTGCCCTTGCCTTGGCGGCTGTTGACCCCGCGCTCCTGTCCCCCACGATCTCTGCTGCCCGCCCCCCGGCGGACGCCGATCTGGACATAGCCTCTGATGCGACTCAGATTGCCGATGCGACCGACGATTTGATGGCCGCGATGCAAGACACCATCACCGCGGCCCTGACCGAGGCGCAAGAAACCCCCGATGCAGCTGCTGACGGCTTCACGCAGTCCACTGCGCCACAGCCAGAAACCCTTCTGGCGACAGCCGATCCTGCGGCCCCGCCGCCACAAGTGCCTGCCGCCACCGACACCATTGTTACGGCGTCGGCGATAGCGCCCAAGACCTCGGCCCGCCCGCTGATGCGACCCGCCGCTGTAACCCTTGCCGCTGCGGAACCCGCAGCCGCCGCGACGCCAATCGCCGCCGATGCCGCCCTGGCGCAGCCGGTCTTGATTTCGGCCCTGCCAAGTGCAGATTTGGCACTACTGGCATCCCCTGAACCGACCGGGGGTGAAGCGGACACCAGCACTGTAGCCAGCGCCGTGGTGCTGGCACCGGCCCCGAAGGTCGTGGCCAAACCTGAGCCACAGCAAATTGTCCTTGCCGCTGCCACCACGGTCACTGCCGAACCGGAAGCCTTGGAAGTGATCACCCGAGTTTCGACCTCAGGCGGGCGTGAATGGGGGATCAATGTCGGCAGCTTCTCGTCGCGCTACAATGCCGAACGTCAGCTTTTGCGCACCGCTCTGGTTGAAATGAGCACCCTGAACGAAGCCCTCCGTAAAGTCAGCAGCCGCAAAGGATCGTTTGACGCGAACTTCGTCGGCATGACCGAGGACACCGCCCAGATGGCCTGTGCCCGTCTGACCGCACGCGGCACCGAATGCACGATTATCGGTCCATAGCCAGGGCGAACATCAGGGTTTGGGCTTGTCATCCCAGTCGGTTCCAAGAACCCGTTGGCCATCCCCCTCGGGGTCGTCATATTGGTTGGCCCGGAGTGACCACACAAACGCCGCAAGCCCAAGCCCGCCCAAAAACAGCGAGACGGGGATCAGGTACAAAAGCATTTCCATGGCGCCCCCTACTTCAGCCGCAACGCGTTCAACGACACCGTGATTGACGAGGTTGACATTGCCAGTGCCGCAATCAAGGGGGTCGCCAGCCCCATCAAAGCCAGCGGCACCGCCACAAGGTTATAGCCCAAGGACAGCGCAAAATTCTGTTTGATCCTGCGGCGCGCCTGTACAGCAATGCGCTTGGCATCGGCAATTGGCGACAAATCTTGCCCAAGCAGGACAATGTCGGATGCCACCCGTGCTGCGTCCAAGGCAGACGCTGGCGAGATCGATACATGCGCCGCCGCCAGCGCCACGGTGTCATTCAGCCCGTCCCCCACCATTAACACCCGTGCCCCGGCCGCCGTCAGCGCTGCAACCTCGGCGGCCTTTTCCGCAGGCAGAACCTCGCTGCGCCAGGCGGTAATCCCCAGTGTCTGTGCCAGTGCCGCCACCGGGCCTTCGGCATCGCCCGAGAGCAGCCGCACGGTCATTCCTTGGGCTTTCAGCGCTGCCACCACGCCGACGGCACCCGGACGCGGCCGATCAACGAAGCTTAGCGCCCGCGCAGGTTGGTCGCCAATTTTCAGAAACGTCGCCGTCTTTGCGCCGGTCTTGGCCCCGACCCAGGCGGCGCGGCCCAGCCGCACAACTTGCCCCGACCAATGCCCCTCAACCCCGTAGCCTGCCCGCTCAGACAGACCGCTGACCGCCGCAGGCGGCTGGGCCAAAGCCCGCAGCGCCTCGGCCAAAGACCGCGACAGCGGATGCGACGATCCCGCCGCCAGCGCCGCCACCACCGCCAGATCAGCCGGGTTGAACTGTTCAAGGTTCGACGGCGCCAAATCCCCCAAGGTCAGGGTGCCGGTCTTATCAAAAACCACGGTATCGACTTCCGCCAACCGTTCCAGCGCTGTGCCATTCTTGATCAGCAGCCCCCTGCGGAACAGCTTGCCCGACGCCGAGGTCACAACCGCAGGCACCGCAAGCGCCAACGCACAGGGGCAGGTGATGATCAAAACCGCCGCCGCAACATTCACCGCCAGTCGCACATCGCCCCCCGACCGGATCATCCATCCGACAAAAGACGACAGCGCCAGCAGATGCACCACCGGCGAATAGCGCCGCGCCATGCGGTCGGCCAAGGACGCATAGCGGTTCTTGGCACTTTCCGCGACCGCGACCAGATCGGCCATCCGGTGCAAGGAGGAATCCTTCCCCGCCGCAGTCACCCGCACCGTTAAAGGCCCGGTCAGGTTCACCTCACCGGCGCTGATGACCGAACCCTTGCCCACCCAGACCGGCAGCGTTTCCCCGGTCAGCAGCGACCGGTCCACTTCAGACGCGCCGTTTGTCACGATCCCGTCCACCGGCATCCGCCCGCCCGCCCGCACCAAAACCAAATCGCCCGCCGCAATTTCGGCCACCGGCACCTGGGTTTCGACCCCGTCCAGCAGCCGCATAGCGCGCGGCACCTCCAGCGCGGCCAGTTCCTCTGCCGCCGACCTTGCGGCGGCGCGGCTGCGGTAATCCAGATACCGCCCGACCAGCAGGAAAAAGCACAAGGACACCGCCGCATCGAAATACGCATGCTCGCCACCCTTGATCGTCTCGAACAAGGAAATCGCCGACGACAGGATCAGTGCCAGCGAGATCGGCACATCCATGCCCATCTTCCGCGCCTTGATCGAGGCAAGGGCCGAGGCAAAGAACGGCTGCCCGGCAAAGGCCAGCGTCGGCAGGGCGATCAGGGCGCTGATCCAGTGGAACAGATCGCGCGTCGCCGCTTCCGCCCCCGACCAGACCGCCACCGACAACAGCATGATGTTCATCATCGAAAACCCGGCCACCCCCAGCCGCATCAGCAGATCGCGCCCGCGCCGGTCGGATTCAGTGGTGGACAAAAGCCCAGGGTCCAGCTCCAGCGCCGGGTATCCGGCTTGGGCAAGGGCGCCGATCAAGGTATCGGCGGTCACTTCGGGCAGGGTGGCCACCGTCACGCGTTTCAGCGTAAGATTTACCCGCGCCGAAATCACCCCTGGCACCGCAACCAGCGCCCGCTCCACCTGCGAAATCGAGGTTGCATCTTTCGCCGTCGGCAAAGACAGCATCACCCCCGCCTGAGCCGCCCGCAGCCGCCGTTGCGCCAGCATTTCCGTTGCGGGCAGCGCCACGCAGGCCGGGCAGGCAGACAGGCTGGGGGTTTCCACCATCGCCATGGTTTAGCCCTTTACGAACAGATCAAGGCGCTGGTGAAACCGCGTCCCATCCGCTGCCTTGGCTTCCAGCAAGATCATCCACTTGCCCGGTTCAAGCGCCACCGGTGCCGAATAAATCCCATTGGCATAGGTAAAGGCGGGGGTCACATCCTGCGCCGCTTGGGTCGTGCGCCCCACCAACGCCGTCAGCGCTTGCACTTCAACCGGCGCACCATTTGCATCGCGAAATGCCAACGTTAGGCTGCCATCGGCATAACCATGCGCCAACGTCCATCCCAGCGCTTTTTGCGCGGCGCGTTCGGTATCGAAGGCTTGCGAGGCCACATAAGAATTTGCGACTTCAAGCCCTGGAAACGTCGATACCGCCTTATAGGCCATTAACACGTTGACCGCGATGATCAGGCCGAAGGCCGCTGCGGTGATGGCAAAAACTTTGGCCCCGGTCAGT
>JANMDM010000003.1:0-3229 GCA_031376305.1 Pseudomonadota bacterium
CTGCCCCTCATCAAGGCTATCAGCGCCTGAGCGACTTGCTCAATCAACTTGCCTGCGCGCCTAAGTCACAAAAAACGGTTATCTACCAATCAAGCCATTTGTAGCGTCGTCTAAACATTCGTTTTTACACAGCCTCGGCCACAAGGCGACATTGCCCATTCTGAAATTATCGCAACTCACCCTAGCCAACGACTTTGGCAATGAGAGTGACGGCAATGCGGCGGGTGACGGTCACTCAGGAAGCCCCGCCTTGCGGAGTGCCTCCACGAAGTGCTCCTGCAGCTCGGGGTCGTCATAGTTTTTGAAGCGGGCAACATCCTTCAGTGACAAGCCGGGGCGCAACTCCCGCAATCTGGCTAAAGCCTGCTCTGCGCCGTTGGCGTCATCGATCTGCGCGCAAGCGGCCGCGAGGAAAAGCCAGGCTTCTATGTAGTGGGGCGGTAAGCTCTGAAAAGACTCAACCGCTTCCGCATAGCGCTTGAGATCAAAGAGAGTGAGACCACGAACTGTCGCAAACCAATCCGGCACGAACGGTCCCTGAGCGATCAGTCTATCAATCGTCGCGAGTGCCTTGGCCGGGGTGCCGCTACTGCGTTGCCAGTTTGCATAGTCGCCTTGGATCTGGATGTCGGCGGGATTGAGTGCCAGCGCCCGCTCGAAATAAGGTCGGGCGCCCGCGTTATCTCCGCGGTAGAAAAGAACCATCGCCTTCGCCCACTGGCTGGCGGCGTCATTTGCGTCGAGTTCGAGGGCACGACCGGCGGCAGCATCCGCCTGAGCTATGAGGCTCGGGGCGGCAGTGTTGGCGTAGAGGTTGGAAAGTAAGAGCGCGGTCGCCAGCCAGGCATGGGCGACCGCGAATTTGGAATCGATAGATACCGCCTTGGCGAGGAATGGCACGGCCTCGAGTTCCCGATTGCTGTTGCACAGCTCACGGCCTTGCAGAAAGTAGTCATAGGCGGACCAGCTTGCCGTCGGCTTGGCCCGGGCGATGGCGGCTTCGGCGGCCGCCATCCGGCCTTCGAGCATCGAGACAATAGCCGCGACAACCTCGTCCTGGACGGCGAAGACATCGGCGAGGTCGCGGTCGTAACGATCTGCCCAGACGTGGCTGCCGGTTTTAGCATCGATCAGCTGAGCCGTGATCCTGAGGCGCGATCCCGACTTGCGCACGCTACCCTCAACCACATAGGCAACGCCGAGGGCCCGCGCCGCCTCGACCGGGCTCTTGCCTTTGCCACCATAGTGAAAGGCAGCTAGGCGAGAAGCAACCGTGAGTCCTCTGAATCGGGCTAGCTCGATCGTGATGTCCTCGGTAATGCCATCGGAGATGTACTGCTGGCCCGAGTCACCGCTCAGATTGTCAAAAGGCAGCACAGCGATTGACGGCCTGGACTGCGCCGGCTGCCCGGTTGCCGCTGGACTTGCCGGATCGCTGGGACCTGATCCGTCCGACTTAGCAACCGGCCTAGGCCCGGCATATTTGTATCCCCGGCCATGCACCGTCATGATCATGCCGGCATCGAGCGCCTTGCGCAGCGCCGAAACGTGGACCTGCAGTGTGTTCTCCTCCACCACCAGACCGGGCCAGACGGCATCGAAGAGCTCAGCCTTGCCAATCACTTCGTCGGGTCTTTCCAGCAGCAAGGTAAGGATGTCGAAGGATCGGGCCGAAAGCTCCACCGGACCCTGGGGACCCAGCACCTGCCGTTCCGTTCGCTTCAACCGGTAGTGCCCGAACTGCAAATCCATGCCGAATGCCTCAACCCCGGCCGCAGGATAACCGAAGCCAGCCGCAAAGGCGAACTTTCAGGAGAATTCAGGTTTCTTCAGGTCCGCGCCAAGGACCTGAGTGTGAAGCGGTGTCATCCTCTCAACCATAGGAGGACGCCATGACCGACATCATCACCACCACCTCGATCACCTTCCGCCGCCCAGCGGTTTCTACCGTGAGGTTTCCAAAACTCGGCATCGGCATGGCCCTTGCCCGGATCCTGAAGGACTACGGACACGCCCTCAACCTGGCCTACGTGCAGCCCTATCTCCTTGACCGGGGCCAGTTGCCGGTTGTCCTCGAGGGCAGCGAGAAGGGCCGCGATCCCAACTGGTAAGCACCCTCAGGCTGCTGTTGCGTGCCAGTCGCTTTGGCAGCCTAGGCTCTCCACGCAAAAGCGCCGGCACGCCCCAATTCTTAGTGATCCACGGGAGGTCCGAGTTGGGTCATAAGCTGTAGTCAGGCAGTCCTCACGTCATGTCTGCTTTGCCTCTGCAAGCAGACCGGTTTTCTAATAAAGCGGACAATCCGATTGGAATTCTGCTTTGCCCCGATAAGCAGACATTTCACGGCTCAGGCTTGAGGTCGGCTTCGGGCCAACACCAGACGTTCGCGAAAGTCCGGGCTATGAGGTTGCAGACAGGCCCAACACTGGCAAAGGGATTTCCGTCGCCTTCTTCTGGAAGATAGGGTCGATATTTCTCTGTGATCTGGATCGGTGGCGATCAACGCCAGCCATTTGTCCCAACCAAGCATGACGGACTGATATTCCGTCAGGTATCAACAGGCATGGCCACCGAAGGGGAAAAATCAGTTTGACGCAAATTCCCGGATCAGGTTTGTGCACCAGGCAAAGACCGCGGCATCATCGTGGTTAAAGGCAAAGTCGAAGGCAAACCAGACAGCATAGAGCCCAATTCGATCAATCACTTCCGCACCATGCTTCGCCAGGATCAATTGCTTCAGATAGTCATGGTCTGCCTGTGACGACGACTTGGTGGCCAGAAGAAAATGACAAGCTCCGGCCAAATCCATGATATGGTCACCAATCCGCGTGGTGAAGCTGAAATCGATCAGCCCGGTCACCTGCAAATCATCGTTCATCATGACATTCGGCGGCCAGATGTCGCCGTGAACGATGCATCTGGCCGGATCGGGAATGGCCTCAAGTCGCGCTATGAAGCGCTCGACAATCCCGGCAAGACCCGGAATCGCGGCCGCCAACACGTCATCCGCGGCAGCCACGCGCACGCGTGCGGTCAGGTAGTCTGACCATTTGCCGCGGCGCCGTGGCTGATCCAGGAGAAGATCACCAAAGGCCTCGCCCGGCGCGGTTGCGACGGACATTGCCTCGGCGGCGGCAAGATAGGTCCTGAGAGCGGTCGCGCGCGTTTCACCCGAAAGTTTTGGCAGCAATGCCGCCATCGACTGACCCGCGATCCGGTCCTCGATGAC
>JANMDM010000062.1:0-12915 GCA_031376305.1 Pseudomonadota bacterium
ATTGCGGTGTTTTCGTATTATGAACACCCTGGTGTGAAGTTCTCACCCGAGGAACAGCAGGGCTTTTACGGACGGGCGGCGTGACGGGGGCAACGGCTTTCAAAACCCGTTCCGGGTTGTCTGGCGGAATTCAGCGGGCGCTGATCTACCTGTGTTCGGTGCCCGGCGTGACGGAGCGCAAACAAAACACGCTTAGACATGCAATATCCCTATCTAAAATACGTTGCGCCACTACCCTAAGGTGTGTCGCCCCCGATGAAAAGTCACGAAATTGCCCTCAGGCATCAAGGATCACGCCACAGGCATTCGCGCCTCGACTATGCCCGCATACCAGCTTGCGCCAAAGGGAATAGCGTCGTCATCGAAATTGTATGTCGGGTGGTGGACCATGGCAGTATCGCCATTGCCGACAAAAATATAGGCACCGGGGCGCTCATTCAGCATGAAGCTGAAATCCTCGGCCGCCATCAACGGTGCGGTATCGGTATCGACATAGGGGGAAATGCTGCGGGCAACAGCGGCGGCATGATCGGTGTTTTCCGGGGCGTTCATCGTCACCGGATAGCCGCGTTGATATGCGACCTTGGCCTTGGCGCCCAGCGCGGCCGCAGTCCCCTCGACAATCTCGGACACCCGGCGTTCGACGTAATCTTGCACGGCCGGGTCCATGGTGCGGACCGTGCCCTTCATCGTCACCACCTGCGGGATGACGTTATAGGCGGTGGAATCGGTGGCGACGGTGCAGACCGATACGACGACCTGCTTCAACGGATCGACATTGCGCGCGGCAATGGTTTGCAGCGCGGTGATGATATGGGCGGCGACCACCACCGTATCGATACAGTCATGCGGCTGGGCGGCGTGGCCGCCCTTGCCGGTGACAGTGACATCGAACTGATCGGCGGCGGCCATAATAGCACCGGGGCGGATGGCGAAATGGCCCACCGGGATACCGGGCATATTGTGCATGCCGTAAACCTCATTGATGCCAAAGCGCTCCATCATGCCTTCGCCGCACATCTCGCGCCCGCCACCGCCGCCCTCTTCGGCGGGCTGGAAGATGACCACCGCCGTTCCATCGAAATTCCGCGTTTCGGCCAGATATTTTGCCGCCCCAAGCAGCATCGAGGTATGGCCGTCATGGCCGCAGGCGTGCATTCTGCCCGTGGTTTTCGAGGCGTAGTCAACCCCCGTCGCCTCATGGATCGGCAGCGCGTCCATATCGGCGCGCAGGCCGATCACCCGGCCCTTGTGATCGGTGCGCCCCTTGATTACCCCCACAACCCCGGTGCGGCCGATGCCTTCGACGACCTCGTCACAGCCAAAATCGCGCAAGAGGCCCGTCACCTTGGCCGCCGTGCGGTGCACATCAAACAAGAGTTCCGGGTTTTCGTGGATATCCCGACGCCAGACGGTGATTTCCGGCAACAGTTCGGCGAAGCGGTTTTTTATGGGCATGTCAGAGCCTCCTTAAGTTTTGCAAGATGGTCGGCCTAATCTTCCGCCGCCGCAAGGCTCAGAGCGAGGGGCCGATGGTGATTTTTGAACCATCAGTGAAACGCGACAGGCGGAAGCGGGAAAGATCATGGCCAGGGGCCAGTCCCTGCACCAGATCCGCCACCACCCGGCCAACGCCGGGGCCGATGCCAAAGCCATGGCCGGAAAGGCCGGTGGCGATGGTCAGTCCCGGCAGGCCCGCCGCATGGTCGATTACCGGCACCACATCGGGCATCGTGTCGATCATCCCCGCCCAGGCCCCGGCAATGGTGGGCTTGCCGATTGTCGGGAACGCTGCGGCGAAACGGGTGCGAATATCTTCGATCACGGCAGCATTGGGGGCCGGGTCCAAAATCCGCATCCGCTCGAACGGACTGATGCGATCCGCGTCCCAGCGGCGCGGCGTGCCCCAGGCATCTGGGTAGCCTTTGGGGGCGGCGGACAGCAGCCGGGTCGAGGAGAAGTCTTTCCTGATCTGCGGCCAGAAGGCGCGAAAATGGCGAAAGGCGTCGGGACCGATGAAGAAATCATGCGCCGCCCCCGGCGTCAGCGTCAATCCGCCGTCCGTCCGTTTGCGAAAGGCGAAGTGATTGTCGGCGGCGGCCCCCGCAAACGGAAAGTCCAGCGGCGCGGTAACAGAAACCGTTGCGCGCATCGAAAGCTGCGGCAAGTCGACCCCATGGGCGCGCGCCAGAAGCGAGGACCAGGCGCCACCGGCCAACACCACGCGATCCGCCTTTATGCGCCCCCGCTCGGTGATGACCCCTGCAATGCGGCCAGCCGCCACATCCAAAGCCCGCACGGCGCAATCTTCATGGATCGTCGCGCCGAATCGCTCGGCGGCCAGCGCCAACGTCGGCACCGCGATCCAGGGCTCAGCCCGCGCGTCGGATGGCGTCCAGATACCGCCGACCCAACCCGCGGCATTGGGCACCATCGCATCGGTTTCGGCCTGCGACAACATCCTTGTGTCCAAACCATGCGCGCGGGCATGGGTCATCCAGCCTTCGTATTGCGCCATGTCCTTGGCGCCATTGCCAAGGTACAGCACCCCGGTTTCACGAAACCCCAAATCTGCCCCGGCCTCAGCCGCAAGCCCGCGCCAGATATTTAGCGCCTCGATCATGATCGGCAGTTCTGCCGGGTCGCGGCCCTGCTTGCGGATCCAGCCCCAGTTTCGCCCGGATTGCTCGCCGGCGATGCGGCCTTTTTCGCACAGCGTGACCCTGACTCCGACACGCGCCAGAAACCACGCTGTCATCACGCCAATGATGCCGCCACCAATAACCAAGACATCAGTATCTCGGGGCGGGGCAGAGGAAAAGCGACCGGGCGCGTTCCTGTTGATTGGAAAAAGCTTCATGCGGCCAGATTTTTGACCAATGCCCGCATGAAGTCCAGCCCTGCGGCGAATTCGCTCAGCTCAAGGTATTCATCCGCCTGATGGGCCTGCGCGATATCACCGGGTCCACAGACCACCGTTGAATAACCAGCCCGCTGAAAATGCCCGGCCTCTGTCCCATAGCTCACAACATGAGAGCCGTTGTCGCCGGTCAGGCTCCGCGCCAGCATCTCAGCCACCCCGTCGGTTTCAGGGACCAGACCGGGCACGTCGAAAGAGCGTGTCAAAGTGATCGAGGTGTCAGGGCGTACCTTGCGCATCGCGGCTTCCACGCGGGCCGCTTCGGCAACATAGGCGGCAGCCCAAGCCTCACCATCCTCGCCGGGTACGACCCGCATATCCAGCGTCATCTTGCAGTCTGCGGCGGTGATGTTATCGGCCGTGCCGCCGTGGATGCGCCCGACATGCACCGTTGTCCAAGGCGGGTCGAAAGCGGCGGCCAGCGGCCCCGGTTGCCGCTGCCGGTTTTCCGCATTGCGATCATTCGCCCAACCAATCAGCCGCGCCGCCTCCATGATCGCCGACACGCCCCGATCCATCAAAGCCGAATGCATCTCATAGCCCTTGATCGCCGTCTGAAAGCCGATGCCGCCCTTGTGGCCGGTTACCACTTTCATCCGGCTCGGTTCGCCCACAATGACCGCCGAAGCCCGCGGCAACAGGCGGGCCATTTCCTGAACCATGCCGACACAGCCATCGCAGCCGGTTTCCTCGTCATAGGACAGGGCAATCTGCAAAGGCCGCTTCACACCGGCTTTCAGCGCCATCGGCACCGCCGCAAGCGCCAGGGCATCAAAGCCCTTCATGTCGCAGGTGCCGCGCCCGTAGAGCCGCCCGTCGCGTTCAACCACAACATAGGGATCTGCGGTCCAGGCCTGCCCGGTTACCGGCACCACATCGGTATGCCCCGACAAGATCACCCCACCCGGCACATCCGGCCCGATGCTGGCATAGAGGTTGGCTTTGGTGCCGCTCGCATCATAGACACGGTGCGATTTAATGCCAAAACCGGCCAGATAGCCTTCGACCCAATCCACCAGCGCCAGATTGGTTGCGCTGCTGACCGTGGGAAACGCCACCAGCCGATCCAGAATCGCGCGCGCATCGGCCATGTCGGACATTTCTTCTTTCCTCATTAGAGTCTTGCGACATTCACCTTAATCCAAATGCGTCGGTCAAGTTGACTGATTTCTCCGGTGATTTGTCAAAGTTTACCCTACGTAAGCGCGCCAATATTCGCTGTTGCCCGATGAACAAAAATCACTGACACTCGCCCTACAACCGGGAAAATCCGGGAAGCGACAAATACGCTAAATTCTGACTGGGGAGTCACCAATGCCCGATGGGGCCGCGCCTGTCCTTGACGTCAAGGGCCTGAAGACCGTTTTCAAGACGCGTGGCGGTGAGATACACGCTGTGAACACGGTCAGCTTCGATCTGCGCCCAGGTGAGCTTTTGGGCGTGGTCGGCGAAAGTGGCTCGGGCAAATCGGTGACGATGATGTCGCTCATCGGGATATTGCCCACCCCCCCGGCTGACGTGCGCGGCGGGCAGGTCATGTTTGATGGCAGCGATCTTTTGAAATGCTCGCAAGATCACCTGCGTGCCGTGCGCGGCGCCGGAATCGGCTTTATCTTTCAAGATCCTATGACTTCTCTGAACCCGGTCTTTACCGTGGGTTTTCAAATCATGGAGCCACTGCGCAAGCAGATGGGGCTGGACAAAGCCGCCGCGCGGGATCGCGCGCAGGCCCTGCTGGAGCTGGTGGGCATTCCTGATGCCGGACAGCGGATGAAGGATTATCCCCATCAGTTTTCCGGCGGCATGCGCCAGCGGGTGATGATCGCCATTGCGCTGGCCTGCGATCCCAAGGTGCTGATCGCCGACGAGCCGACCACGGCGCTGGATGTGACCATTCAGGCGCAGATCATCGAGTTGGTGCGCGATTTGCGCGCCAAGCTCGGGATGGCGATTATCTGGATCACCCATGATCTTGGGGTCATAGCAGGAATCGCCGACCGGGTGATGGTCATGTACGCGGGCCAGGTTGTCGAACAAGGCCCGGTGACAGATGTTTTCGCCAATCCACAGCATCCCTATACCCGCGCCCTGCTGAAAACCGTGCCCTCGGTGCGCGGCGCCAAAGCCGCAAAGCTGAATGTGATCGAGGGCCAGCCGCCGATCATGATGGCTGAACCAAACGCCTGCGCGTTCCGCACCCGTTGCGCCCATGCTTTTGATCGCTGCGCGGCGGAAAACCCGCCCCGAATGCCGGTCGGCCACGGACACGACGTTGCCTGTTTTTGGGACCCGGCCAGCGGAGGCCCCCGCCATGGCTGATGTCAAAACCCCGCGCAAGCTGGTCGAGGTTCAGGGCCTCAAGATGTATTTCCCGATTACCGCCGGGGTATTTCGCCGCAAAGTCGGCGATGTGAAGGCGGTCGATAACGTCAGCTTCGACATCTACGAAGGCGAAACTCTGGGGTTGGTTGGCGAATCCGGTTGCGGGAAATCCACCACCGGGCGGGCAATCTTGCGGCTTTATGACCCGACCGAAGGCTCGATCCGCATCAACGGCATCGAAATCGCCACCGCCGATCAGTCGGACCTGCGCAAGATGCGACCGGCGATGCAGATGGTGTTTCAGGATCCGCAAGCCAGCCTCAACCCACGCATGACCGTGGCCGCCATTATCGGCGAGCCGTTGGATGAACACACCAAGCTGACCAAAGACGAAAAACTGGCGCGCATCTATGAGTTGATGGATGCCGTGGGCCTGAACCGCAATTTTGCCAATCGCTATCCACATGCGTTTTCCGGCGGCCAGCGCCAGCGCATTGGCATCGCCCGTGCCTTGGCACTGAACCCCAAATTCATCGTCTGTGACGAACCGATTGCGGCGCTTGATGTCTCGATCCAGGCGCAGGTGGTGAACCTGCTTGAAGAACTTCAGGGCCGGCTTGGCCTGACATATCTGTTTATCAGCCATGATCTGTCGATGGTGCGCCACATCGCCGACCGGGTGGCGGTGATGTATCTGGGCCAGATCGCCGAACTGGCATCGCGCGACGACCTTTATGAAACGCCGCTGCATCCTTATACCCAGGCATTGCTTTCCGCCGTGTGCGAGCCTGATCCCACAATCGAGGCAACCCGCCAGCGCATCATCCTCAAAGGCGATGTGCCCTCGCCTGCAAATCCACCCAAAGGCTGCAATTTCTCGACCCGCTGCCCCAAGGTGATGGGCATCTGCCGCGAGATTGAGCCTGTCTTTACCGAAGTGGCGCCGGGGCGCTTTGTCGCCTGCCACCTTTACACAGATAACACCACGACCGCCGGACAAATGGCGGCATCCGAGGCAATAAAAACGAGCACCCAACAAGGAGACTGAAATGACACTGAAAAGAGTGCTTTTGGGCGCCGCCGCGACCATCGCTCTGGCCCCCGCGGCCATGGCGGATCGCGGGTCGGATGGCCATGTGAACATTTTCTACTGGCAAGCGCCTTCGATCCTGAACTCATACCTGTCCTCGGGCACCAAGGACATGGAATCGGCATCTTTGGTGGTCGAGCCACTGGCGGGCTTCGATGAAAAGGGCGTTATCTTCCCGCGTCTGGCGGCAGAGATTCCGACCGTGGAAAACGGCGGCGTTTCCGCCGATCTGACCTCTATCACCTGGAAGCTGAAAGAAGGGCTTCTGTGGTCCGACGGCACGCCGGTAACTTCGGCGGACGTGGTTTTTACCGCGGAATATTGCATGCATCCGGAAGGCGGTTGCGCCCAGCTTTCGAAGTTCGAGGGCGTGAAATCGGTCGAAGCTCTTGACGATCTGACCGTCAAGATCACCTTCTCGGCACCGAAGCCCAACCCCTACCAAGCCCTTGTCGGCGCGCCCTCGCCGATCATCCAGAAAGCCCAGTTCGCCGAATGCCTGGGCGCGAAAGCGCCTGAATGCACTGCCGCCAACACCGGCCCGATCGGCACCGGCCCCTTCCGTGTCACCGACTTTAAGCCGAACGACGTGATCCAGATGGAAGCCAACCCGAACTACCGTGATCCGGCGAAGCCCGCTTTTGCGACGCTGACACTGAAGGGCGGCGGCGATGCTGAAGCAGCGGCGCGCGCAGTGCTGGAAACCGGCGAATTTGACTACGCCTGGAACACGCAACTGGCGCCGGATGTTCTTGCCGGCATGGAAGCCGCCGGAAAAGGCACGGTCATCAATGCTTTTGGCACCTTGGTCGAGCGACTCGAGATGAACATGACCGATCCTTCGCCCGATCTGGCCGAAGGCGAACGGGCGACCGCCAAGCATCCGCACCCGATCCTGTCCGACATCCGTGTCCGTCAGGCTCTGTCGAAGGCAATTGACCGTACAACGCTGGTGGAAGTCGGCTATGGCAAGGCCGGACGTCCGACCTGCAATATCGTGCCAGCGCCGGAAATGTTCGCCAGCGACAACACGGGCTGCATCGCCCAAGACGTGGAAGGCGCCAAGGCGCTGCTCGATGAAGCCGGCTGGACCGATTCCGATGGCGACGGTGTGCGCGACAAGGACGGCAAGAAGCTGAGCCTGCTTTACCAGACCTCGACCAACGCCGTCCGTCAGGATTTCCAGGCGCTGATCAAGCAGTGGTGGAACGACATCGGTGTTGAGGTCGAGCTGAAAAACATCGACGCTTCGGTTTATTTCGGCGGCGATCCCGGCTCGCCGGACACCTTCCAGAAGTTCTATGCGGACGTGGAAATGTACGCCAACAACTTCGATGGCACCGACCCGGAAGCCTATCTGGCGCAGCTGGCTTGCGACAAGGCCCCGCGACCGGAAACCCAATGGCAGGGCGAGAACATGCCCCGCTACTGCGATCCCGCCTATGATGCTCTCGTCGCCGAACTTGGTGCCACCGGCGAACTGGCAAAACGGACGGAGCTGGCCAAGAAAATGAACGACATGGTGACCAAGGACTCGTTCACGACGGTGCCGCTGGTCGACCGCGGTCGGCTTTCGGCGCATTCGAACACCTTGGGCGGTGTTTCTCTCAATACTTGGGATAGCGAGCTGTGGAACGTCTCGGACTGGTTCCGCGTCAAGTGATCTGAACCGACGCCGCCCCGGACTTTGATCCGGGGCGGCGTATCGCCCTTTCCCCAAAACTCATGAACCGAGACGCCGATGCTCAGCTACACAATCCGACGGCTGCTGATTGCGATCCCGACGCTTCTGTTGATCAGTCTTGTCATCTTTTTGCTTTTGGATCTGGCACCCGGCGATCCGCTTTCTGATCAACCGCTTACCATTCCGCCAGAAGTACGCGAGAAAATGCGCACGGCGCTTGGTCTCGATGAGTCGGTCTGGGTGCGGTATGTATTGTGGCTTAAACAGTTCTTCTGGGTCGAGCCGCTTTATACAATCGACCGCATCTTTGGCACCAGTTTCGCCCAGGATCAGCTGAGGATCCTGTCATGGCAGTTCCGGTCGCCGGCGATGGACGTGATCTGGCAGCGCATGCCACAGACGCTGACGGTGGTGGGGATGGCCTATGTGATCGGCACGTTGATCGCCATACCCATCGGTATCTTGTCGGCTTACCGGCAGTATTCATGGTTCGATCAAATCGGAACCTTCATTTCGATGATCGGCTTTTCGGTGCCGACATTTTTTACCGGGGTGGTTTTAATCATCATTTTCGCGGTCAAGCTGCAATGGTTCCCGTCGATTTATGACACCACGCTGGAAGTTACGGACTGGGCGAGTTTCAAGGCACAAACGCGGCAGATGGTGATGCCGGTGACGGTGCTGGCCCTGTTCAACGCCAGCCAGATCAGCCGCTTCATGCGCGCCTCGATGCTCGATAACCTCGGGCAAGACTATGTGCGCACGGCCCGTGCCAAGGGCATGAGCGAAAGTGTTGTCGTGCTCAAGCACGTCTTGCGCAATTCGCTGATCCCGGTGGTGACGGTTATCGCCTTGGGGGTGCCGTCAATCTTTGGCGGCGCGATCATCACCGAGCAGGTCTTCAAGGTGAACGGATTGGGCCAGCTTCTGATCACCGCGATCCATGCCAATGACCTGCCGATGGTCCAGACACTGACCTTCATCTTCGCCGTGCTGATCGTCTTTTTCAACCTGATCGCCGATATCCTTTACGGCGTCCTTGATCCGAGGATCCGCTATGACTGACACCGCCCCTGCGCAGAAAGTCGATCAGGCCATGGCGCCGCCGCGCAGCCAGTGGTGGGATGTTTGGGATCAGTTCAAGACCCATAAGGGTGCCTTGATCGGGCTGTTCATCTTTGCGCTGATCTTGATTGGGGTCATCGCCGGACCCTGGCTGTGGAATGTGGACGGCGCGTTTCTGGATGTCCGCAAAAAGAACGCCGGCATGAGCCTGATCCATCCGATGGGCACCGATCAGCTTGGCCGCGACCAGTTGGCGCGGATGATTGCGGGCGGCAAAGTGTCGATCGCGGTGGGCATGACGGCGATGGCGCTCAGTCTGTTTTTGGGAACGCTTGTCGGGGTCATGGCCGGCTATTTCAAGCGGCTCGACGGGCCGTTGATGCGGCTGACAGACCTGTTTCTGGCGCTGCCGCTGCTACCGTTGCTGCTCTTGATGGTGACGCTGTTTCGCGAGCCGTTGTCGCAACGTTTCGGGCCGGAAACCGGGATATTCTGCCTGATCGTCTTTGCGATCGGCATTACCAGCTGGATGCATACCGCAAGGATCGTGCGCGGCGATGTTTTGACCATGAAGGAACGCGAATTTGTGCTGGCAGCCCGGTCGATCGGCACGCCTGCCCGGCGGGTCGTCACCCGTCATGTGCTGCCCAATGTGATGTCGCCGATCATGGTGTCGGCCACGCTTGGCATTGCCAATGCGATCATCACCGAATCTGCACTGTCATTTTTGGGCCTGGGTTTCCCCCCTGATTTCCCGACCTGGGGGCGGCTCCTGTTCGAAGGCGTATCCTATATGCAGCAATTTCCCGAGCGGGTGATCTGGCCGGGTTTGGCGATTTCCCTGACGGTGCTGAGCGTGAATTACATCGGCGACGGGCTGCGCGATGCTTTGGACCCGAGGATTCGCGGGCGGTAGCCGGGGGTTTTCCCCGCCGTCGCCCTTGGGACCCGAACCAATGACGCATCCTATGGCGACCCCCGGAGGATATTTGGACAAAGGTGAAAGGGTCAGTGCACGGCGTTGCGGATACGGCGGACCATGGCCCAAACGCAGAGCATGATCAGCGGCACAAGAGCTGCGGTCAGGGCCGATTTTGGCCAATGCAATGCCTCTGCCAGTGGCAGCAGCGCATAAGTCGCAAGACTGACGGCATAGTAACTGATCGCGACCACCGACAGACCCTCGACCGTATGCTGCAACCGCAGAGCCAGATCGGCGCGGCGGTCCATACTTTCCAGAAGCTTTTGATTTTGGGCCGAACGTTCGACATCGACACGGGTGCGCAGCAACTCCCCTGCCCGCTCGGCCCGTTCCGCCATCTGCTCCAGCCGCTTTTCGGCTGACTTAACCGTGCGCATCGCCGGATCATAGCGACGCCGCATGAATTCGCCGAAGGTCTGGCGGCCCTGAAACCGGGTTTCGCGCAAGACTTCGATGCGCTGGTTGGCAATCGCCTCATAGGCGCCGGTGGCGCCAAAGCGGAAGGAATGGCGGGTGGCAAGGCTTTCGAGTTCGGCGGAGATCTCCAGAAGCTCGTGCAGTGTCGCCTCGGCGGCCTGATGATCGTCGGTCAAAGCCGTAACCAGCGCAGAAAGCTGCGGATCCAAGGCGTTCAGGCGGCCGGTGAGTTCGCGGGCGCGGCCAAGCCCCAGCATCGACATGGCGCGGTAGGTTTCAATCTCGCACAAACGCTGCACGACGCGGCCCACCCGGCGCCTGCCGGTGCCGGGGCGCACGAATACCGCAAAACGCATCTGCCCTGCGGCGTCGATCTGAAAATCGCCGGCGATGATCGCAGCCTCGTCCAGAACCCAGGCGGAAGCGAGGCTTTCGGGGACGAACCACTCGTCAAGTTTCGCGGTAACGTCCGAAAGGTCATCGGGCAATGGCTCGACACGGACCATGACGGCGGCAATGCGTTTTCCAGGGGCATCGGCAAGCCAGTCAGCGGGAAACGCCTCAGCGGAGGCCGGATCGAAGGGGCGCGCGGCGACGCCCATGGTGAAGGCCGAATAGGTCACGAATTCGGTGTGGCTTTCCCATTTCAGCTCGTGCTTGCCGATCCGGCCGGCGAAATGGGTGGCGCCGGGTTGCGGATGGCTGGCGCCGTGGCGGCCCAGCAATGCCAGTAGGTGGCTGGTATCCGCCTGCCGGTCACGGTTCTGGGCATCGAGCGGCTGTTTGATCGCGACATAGATCGCCTGACAGGGCACTTCGAGCGACGGGAACGGCCGCGCATGCAGCTCGTTCACCAAGGCGTAGCGAAGGGGGTGGTCGTCAATCATCTGTTTCTTTTTTGCGCATCTGGGGTGGGGCCGATGAAAGACTACCCTCCAGTTCGGCAAACGCAGCCTTAAAATGCGTTCCGTGAGGGCACACGCCGGTATACTGGTTTATCTGCAACGCCCATCCAAAGTGAAAACGCCCCACCGGAAACGGCAGGGCGTGGTCGTTTCTTTTGATGGCGCTTCACTCGATCATCGGTAAAAGCGCATCAAGCGATTTCTTGGCATCGCCATAGAACATCCGGGTGTTGTCCTTGTAGAACAACGGGTTCTCGATCCCGGAATACCCGGTTCCCTGCCCGCGCTTTGAGACGAAAACCTGTTTGGCCTTCCAACACTCCAGAACCGGCATCCCGGCGATGGGGCTGTTCGGATCCTCTTGCGCTGCCGGGTTCACGATGTCGTTTGAGCCGATCACGATCGCCACGTCGGTTTGCGGGAAGTCCGCGTTGATCTCATCCATCTCCATCACGATGTCATAGGGCACCCGCGCTTCGGCCAGCAGCACATTCATATGGCCGGGCAACCGCCCCGCCACCGGATGGATGGCAAAGCGCACGGTTTTGCCTGCGGCCCTGAGCTTGCGGGTCAGTTCCGACACCGATTGTTGCGCTTGCGCCACCGCCATGCCGTAGCCGGGGATGATGATGACGCTATCGGCATCATTCAAGGCGGCAGCCACGCCTTCGGCGTCAATGGCGATCTGTTCGCCGGCGATCTCCATCGCCGGGCCGGTGGTATTGCCGAAGCCGCCGAGGATGACGCTGATGAAGGATCGGTTCATCGCCTTGCACATGATGTAGGAAAGGATCGCACCCGTGGAGCCGACAAGCGCCCCGGTGACGATCAAAAGATCATTGCCAAGCGTGAAGCCGATCGCCGCCGCCGCCCAGCCAGAATAGCTGTTCAGCATCGACACCACGACCGGCATGTCGGCGCCGCCGATGCCCATGATCAGGTGATAGCCGATGAAAAAGGCCAGCACCGTCATCAGGATCAGCGTCCAGATACCGGCATCGTTGCAATACATCACCCCCAACACCACCGAGCCAATCGCAGCCGCAGCGTTCAGCAGATGGCCGCCGGGCAGTTTTTTGGCCTTGCCGTCGACCTTGCCCGCCAGTTTGCCAAAGGCCACGACAGAGCCGGTGAAGGTCACCGCGCCGATGAAGACGCCAAGGAAAACCTCGACATGCAGAATGGCAATCTCAACCGCGTCCTTATGAGCCAACACTGCGGCAAAGCCGGACAGCGCGGCCTTGGCCGCCTCGTCCATGCCCAGCACCCGTGACAGTTCCAGATCGGCGTTATAGCCGATGAAGACCGCCGCAAGACCCACGAAAGAATGCAAAGCGGCCACAAGTTGCGGCATTTCGGTCATCTGCACACGGCTGGCCACATACCAGCCCAGAACCGAGCCGCCCGCCACCATCAGCGCGATAAGGAACCAGTTGCCGACCTGCGGCCCAAAGATCGTCGCAAAGACCGCTAGGCCCATGCCGACAATCCCGTACCAGACGGCGCGCTTGGCGCTTTCTTGCCCCGACA
>JANMDM010000093.1:0-8920 GCA_031376305.1 Pseudomonadota bacterium
GGCGTTGCTGCCAGAGTTTCTGGCCAAAAGTGAATTGGCGGATGGCCGGTTGGTCAGCGTCTGGGGCGCGCCGGTCGTCGGCGACGGCAGCTACTATTTGGTTTGGCCAAAGGTTGGCGCCTGGTATCCGCCTTTGCAGGCGTTTCGAGGCTGGCTGGCGGATGAGGCCGCCGACCCGGACGGCACGGCAAACTTGCCCGGTTGACCAATGCCCCGCCAACCCGCAAGCTGCGCGCCATGAACCAGCGCCCAGATATCCATGACCGTCTTGCCGCTTCGCTGAAATCGGCGCGAAAGTCGAAGGGCTTGAGTCTGGATGCGGTGGCGAAGCTGTCGGGTGTCAGCCGGTCGATGGTCAGCCAGATCGAGCGGGCGGAAAGCAGCCCGACCGTGGCAACGTTATGGAACCTGACGCAGGCCTTGCAGGTGGACTTTGCCGGGCTGCTGGAAGGCAAGACCGCGCCGGGGATCGAAGTCATACGGTCGGAAACGGCGCCGACGATTGACGGGCGTGGCAAGGGCGTGCGCATCCGCATCCTGTCCCCCGCCGAGGCGGCAGGCGAGCACGAGGTTTATGAGCTGAGCTTTACCGAGAGTGGTGTGCTGGATTCAGACCCCCATAGCCCCGGTTGCCGTGAGCATTTGACCGTGCTGGAAGGCGCTGTAACGGTCACGTCAGGCGAAGAGGAACGGCGCTTGAGCACCGGCGATACCGCCCGCTATTTTGCCGATCGTCCGCACCGGATTGCGGCCGCAGATGGTGCGGCACGGGCGATTTTGATCGTTCAGAACAGCTGAAGCCTGCGTTTGCCGGGCAGGCCTCCGGCGGGAGTAGTTGCGCAAAGAAAAAGCTGAATTGCGCATTTCCGGGGTTGGATCCGGGACGATTGACACGCCGGATGCAATGCAGCATATTCCGTCATATGGGAGGAGTATCTGTCATGTCGGATAATTCGGGCTTTCTAGAGCACCTTCAGGCGACTTTGCGCGGAATCGAGGCTGAAGGGCTGTTGAAGCGCGAGCGAATGATCACTTCGGCTCAGAGTGGGCATATCGAGGTGGCGGGACGCGGCATGCTGAACCTATGTGCCAATAATTATCTGGGGCTGGCAGATGACGCGCGGCTGATCGCGGCAGCGAAGCTGGCGATGGACGATCACGGCTATGGGATGGCCTCGGTTCGCTTCATCTGCGGAACCCAGGACATTCACCGCGCATTGGAGACGCGGCTGGCACAGTTTCTGGGCAAGGACGATGCGATCCTGTTTGCGGCCTGCTTTGACGCGAACGGCGGCTTGTTCGAGCCTTTGCTGGGCCCTGAGGATGCGGTGATTTCCGACAGTCTGAACCATGCCTCGATCATCGACGGGATCCGGCTGTGCAAGGCGCAGCGCTATCGCTACGCCAATTCCGACATGGACGAACTGGAGGCGCGGCTGAAGGAAGCGCGCGCGGCGGGCGCGCGATTCATCATGATCGCAACGGACGGCGTGTTTTCGATGGATGGCACTTTGGCCAATCTGCGCGACCTGACGGCCTTGGCCGGGACATATGGTGCGCTGGTGATGGTCGATGACTGCCATGCGACCGGGTTCATGGGGCCAGAGGGGCGCGGCACACCGCATCATGCGGGGGTCGCCGATAAGGTTGATATCCTGACCGGGACTTTGGGCAAAGCCCTGGGCGGGGCATTGGGTGGCTACATCGCCGGACCGCAGGCGGTGATAGATCTGCTGCGGCAGCGGGCGCGCCCGTATCTGTTTTCCAACGCCCTGCCGCCTGCGGTGGTAATGGCGGGCCTTGCGGCGCTGGATATTGTCGAAGGAGCCAACGCTCTGCGGGCGCAGTTGTTCGCGAATGCGCGTATCTGGCGGGCGGGGTTGACCGAAGCCGGGTTTCGGCTGTTGGCGGGCGAGCATCCGATCATACCGGTAATGCTGGGGGATGCGGCCTTGTCGCAGCGGATGGCCTCGGCTTTGTTTGAGCGTGGGGTTTATGTTGCGGGGTTCTTCTTTCCGGTGGTGCCCAAGGGCCAAGCCCGGATCCGCACCCAGATGAATGCCCGGCTGAGCCGCGCAGATCTGGATTTTGCACTGGAAGCATTCCGCGATGCGGGCAAATCCGTGGGGGCGATCTGATGTCGAATGAGATGAAAGCGCTGGTAAAGGCCAAGCCGGAACCGGGCCTATGGATGGAGCGCCGTCCGGTGCCAGAAATTGGCGCCGATGATGTGTTGATCCGTATCAACAAGACCGGGATTTGCGGCACCGACATTCACATCTGGAACTGGGATGCCTGGGCGGCAAAAACCGTGCCGGTGCCTTTGGTCACCGGCCATGAATTTGCGGGCGAGATTGTCGAAATCGGCAAGAACGTCGACGGGCTGACCATCGGCCAACGCTGTTCGGGCGAGGGGCATCTGATCGGCCACCAAAGCCGCCAGTCGCGGTCGGGGAAGTTTCATCTTGACCCTGAAACCCGCGGTATTGGCGTGAATGAACAAGGCGCGTTTGCCGAATATCTGCGGCTGCCCGCGTTTAACGTCGTGCCGCTGCCCGATGAGATTGACGACGAGATCGGCGCGATTCTTGATCCGTTGGGCAATGCTGTGCACACCGCTCTGTCGTTTGATCTGATTGGCGAAGATGTGCTGATCACCGGTGCTGGCCCGATCGGCATCATGGCAGGCGCGATTGCCCGGCATGTGGGGGCGCGCAACGTGGTCATCACCGATGTGAACCAGACGCGGCTGGACCTGGCGGCGGCGGTTGCCGATGTGGTGCCGGTGAATGTAACCAAGGAAGATCTGAAGGACGTTCAGGCCCGACTGAAGATGGCACAGGGCTTTGATGTCGGCATGGAAATGTCAGGCAATCAGTCGGCTTTGGATCAGATGGTGGAAGCCATGGTCATGGGCGGACACATCGCCATGCTGGGCATTCCGCCGGGAAAATCACCGGTGGACTGGAGCCGCATCGTTTTCAAGGCGATCACCATCAAGGGCGTCTATGGGCGTGAGATTTTCGAGACTTGGTACAAGATGATCGCCATGCTGCAAAACGGCCTTGATGTCAGGAAGGTCATCACCCACCGCTTCAAGATCGACGATTTTCAGGATGGTTTTGCCGCGATGCGGTCTGGTCTGAGTGGAAAGGTTGTGCTCGACTGGCGCTAAGCAGGGCGGAGGGGCCGTTGGCGAATAATCTCAAAGGGCAATTTCTTTTAAGCCCGGACGTCACATTCCTGAACCATGGCTCTTACGGGGCCTGCCCGCGCCCGGTATTCGCCACCTATCAGGCCTGGCAGGCGCAGCTGGAGCTTCAGCCCGTGGCCTTCATGTCGCCCGGTCATCTGGCACTGCGCTTTGCTAAGGTGCGGGCGGTGCTGGGGGCTGAGCTCGGGGCCGACGCAGATGATCTGGTATCTGTGCCGAATGCGACCGCAGGGCTGAATATCGTGGCGCGGTCTTTGCCCCTGCAGGCGGGCGACGAGATCCTGACAACTGACCATGAATATGGGGCGATGGATAAGACCTGGGCCTTTGTCTGCGCCCGTACGGGTGCCGTTATCCGGCGTGTAACGGTGCCCCTGCCGCTAACCTCCGAGGCGGATTTCACTGAGACGGTGCTGGCCGGGATCACCCCACGCACGCGGATATTATTTCTAAGCCACATCACCTCGCCCACCGCCCTTGTGTTCCCGCTTGAGCGGGCCGTCAGCAAGGCGCGGGCGCTGGGTATCTGGGCAGTGATCGATGGGGCCCATGCTCCGGGGCATATCCCGCTGGATCTGGAGGCGCTGGGGGCAGATTTCTACGCGGGCAATTGCCACAAATGGCTGATGGCACCGAAGGGATCCGCCTTTCTGCACTCGCGGCGTGCGGTGCAGGGGCTTTTGAACCCGGCTCTGATCAGCCACGGCTGGACCGAAGACCACGCCACCCCCGGCCCGTTCGGGAATTCCGCCTTTCAGGATGCGTTTCAGTTCCAGGGAACGCGCGACCATGCGGCTTTTTTGTCCGTGCCTGCCGCTATCGAATTTCGCCACACGCATGGCTGGGATCGCATCGCGGAACACTGCCGCGCACTGATGCAAAAGACCGCTGAACGTGTGGGCAGCCTCACAAAGCTGCCCCCCCTCGCGGCGCCCGAGTTCTGCGCGCCACAAATGATCGCCATGCGAATTCCCGATTGCGACCCCTCCGCGCTTCATGAGGCGTTGCTTGCGCAGTTTGGCATCGAAATTCCGGTGTTTCGCTGGAACCGGCACTGCTTTGTGCGCCTGTCGGTACAAGGGTATAATACCCCGGAAGATATGGATATGCTGGTGCTGGCTTTAGGCCAAAAATTCATTTAATGCATTGAAATATATACTAATTATTTTTATCCCATGTCATATGGACCTCCGCAAACAAATAAATAATTCTCTTGGTGGAACAAAAATTGTTGTGTACATCTCAAGAGCTGTCTTGATTCGGAGTGCGTTTCGCCCATGACCGTTGCGGAAGCCAAGGCTGGCGCTTTGATTGGCGCGATGATCCGCAAACGGCGCAAGCTGTTGTCGTTGACGCTTCAGCAACTGGGCGAAAAGTCGGGGGTTTCGTACAGCTATCTCAGCCAGCTTGAGCGCGACAACGCCACGCCGACTCTGGGGACACTGGCGCAAGTGGCGAAGGCGCTGGGCGTGGGCATTGACTACTTCATCCTGACCCCAAGGCCTTCGGATTCCCTGACGCGTGAGACGCAACGGACGCGGTTTTCGATCAACGGTTCCTCCATTCAATATGAGCGGCTTGGGGCTGAATTCCCCGGCAATGAGCTGTCAAGTTTCATCATGCATGTGCCGCCGGGTTTTCAGTCTGAAACCGTCAGCCACGAGGGCGAAGAGATTATCTATGTGCTGGAGGGGTCGATCACCCAAGTGGTCGACGGGACCGCCTTCCTTCTGGCAACCGGTGACAGTCTTCACTACCGGGGAATCTGCCCCCATTCCTATTTCAACGCCAGCACCACCCACGCCCGCATCTTGTGGTCAGGAACCCTGGCACTTTTCCTCACCCCCGGCAGGGCCGCGTTTTCACCGGACCGGAATGCAAGCCCGACCGAAACAGCTGTGCCGCTGAAAGCGGCAAATAAGGGAAAAAATCTATGACCGCGCTGACAACCGCCCAGACCACCGCGCGGATCAAACGGCTTCGCATGCAGATGGCTGCAACCGGCACTGATCTTACTGTTGTGGGCCCGACCAGCCATATGCGTTGGCTGGCGGGGCTGAACCCACATGGCGACGAGCGGCCGGTCATGGTGTTTGTCAGCCAAAGCTATGCCGCGCTGCTGATCCCAGGGCTTAACGCCGACTCGGTGCGCCAGCATACGGATCTGCCGTTCCACACCTGGACAGATGAAGAAGGGCCCGAGGCAGCGCTTGAGACCCTTCTGGACAAGACCGGCGTGGACCGCAGCAATGTCAGTGTTTCAATCGATGAAACCATGCGCGCAGACTTCGCGCTGCGGGTTCTGGATGCCCTGCCCGGTGCACGGCGGCAGTTCACCGACACCACAGTTGGCGCGCTGCGTGCCGAAAAGGAAGACGACGAGTATCACGCCCTGAAGGCCAGCGCCCTAGTGAATGATCGGGCCGTGCAGGCCGGATTTGCAGCGATACGCGAAGGCATCACCGAGGCGGAAGTGGCAGAGGTGATCGCGGGAGTGTATGCGGACTCATCCGCTTCGCCCGAGTTCATTTCGGTCTGCTTTGGCGGCAACGGAGCCTTTCCGCATCATCACACCGGCCAAACGCAACTGGTCCGAAATACCGCAATATTGATCGACGCGGGGGCACGGCATATGGGGTATCCATCCGATATGACCCGTGTGGGCTGGTTCGGCACCCCAAGTGCTGAGTTTGACAAAGTTGCGGCTGTCGTCGAGGGCGCCGTGCAGGCGGCACTGGCGGCGGCAAAGCCGGGGGTTCCGGCATCCGCAGTCGATGACGCGGCCCGCGGTGTGATTGCCAAAGCCGGATACGGCCCTTTGTTCAAACACCGGACCGGGCATGGGCTGGGTATCGACATTCACGAAGCCCCCTACATCACTGCCGTTTCGACAGGCTTGCTGAAGGCAGGCAACGTCTTTTCCATTGAGCCGGGTGTCTATCTGTCAGGTGATTTCGGCATCCGGTTAGAGGAGATCGTCATAATGCGTGGTGACGGCCCCGAAATTCTATCAGAAATGCCGCGTCATCCGGTCATTATCGCGTGAGCATCCCAATGCCATTCCCCATACCGCGCGATATGCTCGCGGTATGAGAATCGATCCGGCCCTCTTTTGGGGCCGGGCTGTCCAACTCAAAAAAGGAAACAGGGAAATGAAACATTTCACCCGATTGGCAACTGGCCTGATTATGGCCGGTCTGCTTGGCGGCGCGGCTTCGGCCAAGACGCTGGTCTATTGCTCGGAAGGGTCGCCCGAAGGCTTTGATCCGGCGCCCTACACCGCAGGCACCACTTTCGATGCCTCGTCGCGCACGATCTACAACCGCCTGGTCGAATTCGAGAAGGGCGGCACCGAGGTCACGCCCGGCCTGGCGGAAAGCTGGGAAATTTCGGCCGACGGGCTGGAATATACCTTCAAGCTGCGTCAGGGCGTGAAGTTCCAGACGACTGACTTCTTCACTCCCACCCGCGATTTCAACGCCGATGACGTGGTCTTTTCATTCGACCGGCAGGCCAATAAAGACAATCCCTGGAACAGCTACATCGAGGGTATCACCTACGAATACTACGGCGGCATGGAGATGAACGTCGTCATCAAGGAAGTGCAGAAGGTTGACGACTATACCGTCAAATTCGTGCTTTCGCGCTCCGAAGCGCCGTTCCTGGCGAACATGGCCATGGATTTCGCCTCGATCGTGTCGAAGGAATATGCCGACAGCCTGATGGCGGCTGGCACTGCCGCCAACTTCAACCAGGCGCCGGTCGGCACCGGGCCGTTCCAGTTCGTCGCCTATGAAAAAGACGCCGTCATCCGCTACAAGGCCAACCCCGACTACTGGGGCGGCAAGCAGCCGATCGACGATCTGGTCTTTGCCATCACCACCGACGCCGCCGTGCGGGTGCAAAAGCTGAAGGCCGGCGAATGCCACATCATGCCCTATCCGGCGCCTGCCGATCTTGAGGGGCTGAAGGCAGATCCGAACCTGCAGGTGATGGAACAGGCCGGGCTGAACGTGGCCTACCTTGCCTACAACACCACCGTGGCGCCCTTCGACAATCCGGCGGTGCGCAAAGCCCTGAACATGGCGATCAACAAGCAGGCGATCATGGATGCCGTCTTCCAGGGCACCGGCCAGATCGCCAAGAACCCGATCCCGCCGACCATGTGGAGCTACAACGACGCGGTTCAGGATGATCCCTATGATCCGGAAGCGGCCAAGAAGATGCTGGAAGAAGCCGGCGTCACCGGCCTGTCGATGAAGGTCTGGGCGATGCCGGTGCAGCGCCCCTACATGCCCAACGCGCGGCGCACGGCCGAACTGATCCAGGAAGACTTCGCCAAGATCGGCGTCACGGTCGAAATCGTGTCCTACGAATGGGGCGAATACCTGAAGAAATCGACCGAGAAGAACCGTGACGGCGCGGTGATCCTTGGCTGGACCGGCGACAACGGCGACCCGGACAACTTCATGGGCGTTCTGTTGGGCTGCGCCGGCGCGGTCGAGGGTGGCTCGAACCGGGCACAGTGGTGCGACAAGACCTTTGACGATCTGATCCAGAAGGCCAAGGTCGCACCCGAACCAGCGGACCGCACGGCGCTTTACGAACAGGCACAGGTGGTCTTCAAGGAACAGGCGCCCTGGGCGACGCTGGGCCATTCGACGGTGTTCGTGCCGATGTCGAAGGCGGTTTCCGGCTATGTGATGGACCCGCTCGGCATTCACCGCTTTGATGGCGTCGATATCGCCGAATAAGGACTGAATGTATCAACGGGCGCGCCGGGACCAACCGGCGCGCTCTTTTCATGGAATTGGCCACATGATCCGTTTCATCTTCGGCAAGCTTGCCTATCTGGTGCCGACCTTCATCGGCATCACCATCGTGGCCTTTGGCTTTGTCCGCGTCCTGCCCGGCGATCCGGTACTACTGATGGCGGGTGAACGCGGGCTGACGCCCGAACGCTACAAGGAATTGCTGGAACAGCTGGGGTTTGACCGCCCATTGTGGCAGCAATATCTTGGTTTCCTTGGTCGGCTGTTCCACGGTGACTTCGGCATTTCGCTGGTCACCAAAAAGCCGGTTCTGACCGAATTCCTGACCCTGTTCCCGGCAACGGTTGAGCTGGGTCTTTGCGCCATTCTTGTCGCCACCCTGGTCGGCCTGCCATTGGGTATGTTCGCGGCCATCCGCCGCGGGTCCTGGTTCGATCAGCTGAGCATGAGCACTGCTTTGGTCGGCTTCTCGATGCCGATCTTCTGGTGGGGGTTGCTGCTGATCATCTTCTTTTCCGGCGTTCTGGGCTGGACCCCGGTATCGGGCCGTATTTCGCTGACATACTACTTCCCGCGCGTGACCGGATTCATGCTGATTGACAGTCTTTTGTCAGGGCAGAAGGGGGCCTTCAGTTCTGCCCTGTCGCATCTGATCCTGCCCACCGTCGTCTTGGCCACGATTCCGATGGCCGTGATCGCCCGGCAGGCGCGTTCCGCCATGCTGGAGGTCTTGGGCGAGGATTATGTGCGCACCGCCCGCGCCAAGGGCATGAGCCCGATGCGGGTCGTCGGGCTGCATGCGCTGCGCAATGCGCTGATCCCGGTGATCACCACCATCGGCTTGCAGGTCGGCACTTTGCTGGGCGGGGCCATCCTGACCGAGACGATCTTTTCCTGGCCGGGCATCGGCAAGGCGATGGTCGACAGCATTTCA
>JANMDM010000127.1:0-4860 GCA_031376305.1 Pseudomonadota bacterium
GAGCCGTAAGCGTGGATAATGCCGCCGTTGATCACCGTCGGGTCAAAGCCACCTTTGTCGAGAAGCGTTGCCACCATGGTTGTCGTGGTGGTTTTGCCATGGGTTCCAGCGACGGCGATGTTTGAGCGCAGCCGCATCAGCTCGGCCAGCATTTCGGCGCGGCGCACCACCGGCAGGCCCTTGCGGCGGGCTTCCTCAAGCTCGGGGTTGCCCTTCTTGATGGCCGACGAAATCACCACGACTGCGGCGTCACCGATATTTTCGGCGCGCTGGCCTTCGTGGAAAACCGCGCCCAGCCCGACCAGCCGGTCGGTGATCTTCGACGCCTTGGCATCAGACCCCTGCACCCGGTAGCCCAGCGTCATCAGCACTTCGGCGATGCCGGACATACCAATGCCGCCAATACCGACAAAGTGGATCGGCCCAAGTTCGCCGGGAAGTTTGGTGGCAGCGTTCATGAGAGTTCTTTCTGGCGGATCGGCGGTACCAGCGCCTCGACAATTGCAGCAAGGCGCGCGGTTGCGTCAGGGATCCCTTGGGAAAACGCTGCCGCCGCCATGCGTCTGGCGGCGTCGGGTTGGCTGAGGATCGCTGCGATCTGGGTCGCGAGGGTCGCACTGTCCAGGCGCCCCTCCGGGATCAGGATCGCGGCATTGGCGCCCACCAAGCCCCGCGCATTGGCGTTTTGATGATCGCCGGTGGCGGCGGCAAAGGGAACAAGGATCGAAGGCCGCCCGATGACCGCGATATCGGCAACCGATGACGCGCCGGACCGCGAAATGACCAGCTGCGCTTCTGACAGGCGGCGGGCGATATCGCTGAAAAACGGCTGTACCTCGGCGCGGATTCCGGCGGCGGCATAGGCGGCAAGGGCGCGGTCCATATCCTCGTCACGGGCCTGATGGGCGACGCGCAGATTCGACCGCATCGGTTCGGGCAGCAGGGCCACGGCGCGCGGCACGATGTCCGACAAAATCCGGGCCCCCTGGCTGCCACCGATGACCAAAAGGCTCATCGGGTAGTCACCCGGCGGGATATAGGGGGCCTGCGCACGGTCCAGAACGGCGGCACGGACCGGATTGCCGGTGTGGTGCGCATTGACGTTTTCGGGCAAGATGGTGGGCCAGGTGCCGCAAGCAAAAGCATCGACATGGCTTGCAAAGGCCCGGTTCACCCGGCCCAGCACACCGTTTTGTTCATGGATCATCCGCGGCACCCGCAAAGCCCATGCCGCCGACAGCGCCGGAATCGTCGGATAGCCGCCGAAGCCGACAACCACGGTGGGCCGATCCTTTAGCATCTGCACAAATGCCGCGAGGATGCCGCCGACAATGCGCAAGGGCGTGACGAGTTTTGCCAGCTTGCCGCCGCGCGCGAAGGTGGCCGAAGCCACCTGTTCGACCGGCACAGATTTCGGAAAGCCGCCCGCATAGCGCGCACCGCGGGCATCGGTTGACAGCTTTACCCGCCATCCGCGCTCAATCATCATCTCGGCCAGCGCCTGAGCCGGGAACATATGTCCACCGGTTCCGCCCGCTGCGATCATCAAAAGCGGGGGCTGGCCCGACGCAACCGCCATCAGCGCCCCCGCTTTCGCATGATATCGGCGATCTGCCCCTGCGGTCTGCGGCGGGTCAGGGCCAAAAGCATGCCCAGCGCAATGCCACTGGCAATAACCGAAGATCCGCCATAGCTGACAAAGGGCAGGGTCATGCCCTTGGCTGGTAAAAGCCGTACCGCCACGCCCATGTTGATCAGCGCCTGCACCCCAAAGGCGCAGGCAAGCCCGGTGCCCGCGAGGCGGGTGAAGGGGTCTCGTTCGCGCATCATTCGCAACAGCGAGCGCACGGTGATCGCCATGTAAAGCCCGATGATCAGCAACACCAGCATCAGGCCGAATTCCTCGGCCGCCACGGCGATGATGAAGTCAGTGTGGGCATCCGGCAGCGTCCATTTCACCGTGCCTTCGCCAAGGCCGACGCCGAAAAACCCACCCTCCTGGATCGCGTTCGTCGCATAGCCGATCTGGGTGCGCGGATCGACATCGGCCGACAGAAAACCGTCGATGCGGCGTGCGAAGTGTTCCGAGCCGTTATAGGCGGTCACACCACCGCCCACGACCAGCGCGCCGACGCTGACCAGCAGCACAATCGGCGCCCCGGCGATGAAATACATCACCCCCCAGGCAAAGAGCATAAGGCAAGCCTGACCGAAGTCAGGCTGGAGCGCCAGGAAGACCACAATCACGACAGTGATAACAAATGAATACAGCTTCCCCGGCGGCCCGCCGATTTCTTGCGATGCCGCCATCAGCCATGCACAGAGGATGACGAAGCCCGGTTTGAGAAACTCGGACGGCTGGAAGGACGCGAATCCCAGCGAATACCAGCGGATTGCCCCCTTGCCGAAATCGGTGCCCAAGACCGGCAGGAAAATCAATGCGATGAAGGCACCCGAGAAGCCAAGAATGCCAAGGCGGCGTACCAAACCCACCGGCATCATCGAAAAACCGAGCATGGCGATGAGCGCCATCATCCCAAAGAACGCCTGTCGCGTGACATAGTAAAAGGGCGGCAGGCCGTTCTTTTCGGCCAGCGGTACGGATGCGGCAAGCCCCAGCAACAGGCCCAAGCCGAAAAGCGCGACGATGAATCCAAGCGACCAGCGGTCGATCGTGCGCCACCAGCGCGGAAGAACCGGCTCCCCTGCCTTCACGGGCACGGTGCCAAATACCATCTCAGTCATCGGATACCGCTCTCACTGCCTCTGCCATTGCCCGTTTGCCGGGTCTGCTGCGAAGTTTAATGAAAAATGCGGCGTTATGCTAGGGAAAGATCGCGGATATTGCGGGTGTCAGCCGGATTTCGCAATCGGTTCGCGGGTACCCGTAGAGTTTCGCCATCAACGCGGCACGATCACCTTCCGGACCTGAGCGATGAAATCCTCGCCGCGTTTTTCGAAATATACCGCCCTAAGCAATTACCCAGCCTCAGCTGCGACGGTCAGACGCTCATCTCAGAGGCAGTGACTCAAATGGTTAACCGAATATGTCCGCACGCAGAACATTATAGACCGCCATCTCCGGCTTTATGAGAGGAACCAGCACAGCACGGGCAAAGGAAGCCGGGTCCGATCCGCATCCTGTAAGATTAAGGTCACGCTTCAGAAACTGGATCAGGTCTCCGCTGGCAGATTTCAGGTCATCAGACGGATTGCCGCGCAAGATACTATCCGCCAACGAAGCTGCCCTTTTATCAATCGCTCCTGCCACATCCCCGCCCCTGTCATGGCGCTCATAAAGGGCCAGCAGCACCTCATCATCATACAGATAGGCCTCAATATTGCGGCGCGACAAAACACGTATGCCTTTGTTATTGAGGTCGGTAACTTGTTCAGGCGAATGATCGTCGCGATCAACCAATCGGCGCACCGCAATACCTGTGACCAGTTTTGGAAGTATGGCCGCGACGCGAAGCCGGTCCCCCTGAACCTCTTTCGTGCTTCCAACAGAGATAAATTTAACTTCGGGAAACGCGTCAGAAAATATAGCCTCATAACACCGCGCATCGTGGTTATCGTTTAGCGCTGGTCCGGCTACGCTGGGGTTTCCCTCACACAGTACCACTTCGCTCGGCCCAACAAGCTCGGAAAGATCGTCCAGTGCAACACTTAAAATGCGCTCCCAAAAGGCGCGGTTGGGCCGCTGGGGCGTAAGCGTGACGGGTTGATCAAAGTCCCACCCGTCGAAGTCAAGAAACACCACATCTTCGGGGTTAGTGCCGTAAAGCTCGCGCGCCTTGCGCATCATCCCGATCGAGTGGGTAGCAATCCAGAGTTGGGCCCCCACCGGGATCAGATTGACCAGTTCCTCTAACAGCACACCCTGAAGCCGCGTGTTCATATGCGCCTCAGGTTCGTCTATGGCATAGACAGTATCTACAAAAGACCGACGCTTCACGATCAGATCAAGGATCAGATCAAAAGCTGCTTTTTCTCCGCCAGAGAGATTCATATAGCTAAATCCCGACGCATGCCCCTTATCGAACCTAAAGGTGCCGTCGTTCATCGGGTCGCCCAAAGTGTTCAAGATGAGATCTGGAAACAGCCTTTGAACCGACGCGCTCAGATCGCCGATGACGTTTTCTCGAAACTCACCAATCGTTGTCCCGCCGTCCATGCCCTTAAACACGTCAGAAAAAGCTTGCGGCGCAAGGCGCTGGTAGTTTTGTGAAACCGTAGGGTCGGTGTCGATCATCCTCAGGGCTCGACGATCATCCTCCGGAGCAGCTTGGAGGGACAGCCCAGAGTGGCTAAAGGCAGGGTCATTGCGATAAGCGGATCGGACATAGAATGCGGTTTTTGGGGCGGGAGGGCTGAAAAAGTCTATGCCGACTTCGTTGCTCCGTGGATGGTCTACGCCGACTCTGGAATGGTACTTTGCATCCCAGCTCAACCCCAAACCGGAATTTTGCTGTCTCCAAACAGAAAAAGCATCGAAAAGCGATGATTTGCCAACACCATTCGGTCCGGCCATTATTACCAAACGCGCGGGCGGCAGGTCGGAAATTGTGAGATCTTCGAAACGGCGAAATTTTTTTAGGCGGATTGAACGTATCTGTGCCATCCCTGTTTACTCCAGCAATGCGCGAACTTTGTTTGTGAAATCCTCGCCGCGCTTTTCGAAATTGGCGTATTGGTCGAAGGACGCCGCCGCCGGGGCCAGAAGCACGGTATCGCCCGACTCAGCCTCTGCCGCGGCGCGGGCGACGGCTTTTTCCATGGTTTCGCAGATCTCATGCGGGGTGTCGCCCAGTTGCAGCGCGAAGTCGCGGGCGGAATGGCCGATCAGATAGGCTTTGG
>JANMDM010000174.1:0-5379 GCA_031376305.1 Pseudomonadota bacterium
ACCGCCTGCATCCGCGTCAGATGCCCCTCGCCTTTTGTCACTTCGACGAAATAGTCGAATACCGCCCGAGTCGCGACGCCATGAAAGTCGCCTGAAACTCCTTTCCAAACCCTTAACAAAAATCACGAACCTACATAAAAACAACATCTTACAAACTTTTTCATCGTGAAAACCACCCCCTACTAACGACCCTCTCAATACTCCCCCCAGACCCGCGCGCCAACCGCTTCCGCTTCGGGTGCAGCCCGGTCGCCTGTTTCGTTTCCACGTCGCCCCGGATTGAAAACCCCGACCTTACAAAGATGTAAAGCCCGCGACAGGCACCTGCAGACCTGCGCCGTCATAAGCGGCTGGAGATGACATTCCCGCCCGAAAGGACCACGCCGATGACCACCCCCATGCTGTCTCTGAAAAATCTTACGCAGCGATTTGATGGGGTCGTCGCTGTTGATAATCTATCGATGGATATCGCGCGGGGCGAAGTGTTTGGCTTTCTCGGCCATAACGGGGCGGGCAAGACGACGACGATCCAGATGCTGATTACCCTTGCCCTGCCAGCCTCAGGGACTGCACAGGTGGCGGGCCATGACATTCGGTCTGACCCGCTGTCTGTCCGTCGGAGTATCGGCTATGTGCCCGAAAACGTGCGCCTCTACGATACGCTGACCGCACATGAAAACCTGATGTTCTTCGCCCGCCTCTCGGGTGTTGCCGATCCGGCCGCGCGTGTGGCTGAAACACTCGACCTTCTGGATTGTGCGGATCTGGCGGGGCGCCGGGTGGGTGATTTTTCCAAAGGCATGCGCCAAAGGATCGGTCTGGCGCAGGCGATCTTGCACAAGCCTGCCGTGCTGTTTCTCGATGAACCGACATCGGGCCTTGATCCGATGGGCGTCAAGATGCTGCGCGACCTGATCCTTCGTCTGAACCGCGAGTTCGGCATGACCATCTTCATGAATACCCACCTGATCTCCGAAATTGCCAAAACCTGCACCAGCATCGGTGTGCTGAGCCACGGCAAGCTGGTCTATCACGACAGGATGGAGGCGGTGACCGCCCGTTTCGGCGACGACACCGCCCTCGAAGAGCTTTATCTGTCCCTGACCCCGGTCGGCCGCCTGACCGAGGTGGCGTGATGGCAGCTGCAACCTCTCCATCCCGGCTGATCGCCGGACAGTCTGTGCGTTTTGTCCTTCGTGAAAAGACCGTCGCGCTTCTGGCCGCGATGTTCGTGGTCCTGGTGATGATCTCGGCCTGGCTGGGATGGTCAGCCACCACGACCGTCAACCGTATCTATATCGATTCGGCAGCCTTCCTTGCCGCCAATGGCAAGCCTGTGCCGTCGAATCCGGTGCTGGACATTTCGCCTTTGTCGCTGATGCGAAACATGTCGGTTTATGTGGCGCTGATCGGGGCGCTGTCCGCAATTGTCATCGGCAACCGGCTGGTGGCGCTTGACCGCAGGGCGGGTATCCTGCCGCTGATCGGTAGCCGGCCAATGACGCGCGGCAGCTATGCGCGCGGCAAGATCGGCGCCCTTGTTTGGCTGATCCTGTTTCTGACGTCAGTGACCGCTCTGGTCAGCGTCACCACCTTCTTGGTTCTGCCTGCAATTACCGTGACGGCGGGGCAATGGCTGCAACTGGCAAGCTTTCTTGGTGTGTCCGCCCTCTACATGCTGCTGTTCGGGCTGATCGGCCTGGCTGCAGGGGCGTCATCGCGATCGGAAACCGTGGGCTTGCTCATCCCGGTGACGATCTGGCTGACCCTGACCTTCATCTTTCCGCAGCTCATCTCGAACCTGCATCCGACCGCATCAATCAACCCGGTATCAGCCCTGGCGGCCCGACCCGACTCGACCTTCTTCTGGTTGACCGGGCAATTCCTCGGGCCGTTCTCGCTTGCCGACAGCTACAAATTTGCCGCCGCCCGCCTGCTTGACTTCCTGCCAGAAGGTATCGGGTCGCAGGCCATCATCCCGCCGGTTGCCGACCTGGCACTGGCCGCACTTATGCTCGGGGCTATCGCCTGGGGCGCCCTGATCCGCATGCCCATGGCGCAAGGAGATTACGATGTCTGAGGTTCTTCGACTGATCCCCGTCCGCACGATTGCCGACAAAGACATCCGTGACGCGCTGCGCGACCGGTTCATCCTGATCGTGACCTTCTTTCTGGGTCTGGCCGCCCTAACGGCGCTGGTGACAGGTGCCATCGCTCTGCGGACAGACGTCGCCACCTACGAAGCGGCCAAGGCGGCATTGCTTGCCTTGAAAAAAAGCCTCGCCGCAATCAAGCCGCCCGAATTCTACCCGCTTCGCCTGTTGCGCGGCGCCATCGAGCAGACCGAAATCATCGGTGCCGCCATTGCCATACTGGTTGGTTACCGCTCGGCCGCAAGCGAACGGGGTCGCCAAACACTTGTCCTGATCATGTCGCGGCCGCTGAAGGCATGGCAGTTCAACATGGGCAAGGCGCTGGCGGGGCTGGGTCTGCTTGCCAGCGGATTGGGACTGGTGCTGAGCGTTCTTGCCCTTGCGCTGCACTTCGTGTCCGGCATCGGCCTGAGCGGTGACGACCTGATCCGCATTGCCGTCGTCTGGGCGGCGGCAACAACCTATACCGGGTGCTTCTTTCTGCTCAGCTTCATCCTGACCTTGCATATGAAGCATCCGACCCATGCGCTTCTTGCAGCTTTCGCAGTGTGGCTGACGCTTGTGCTGATCGCCCCGCAGATTGGCGACACCATGGATCCCGACAATCAGGTGGCGGGCGGGGTGTTCAAACAGCTCGACATCGCCAAGCCCGATCAAATCGAGATCCTGAAAAGCTTTGCGACCTACGAGACGATCCGCAACGGCATCGAAGTGGCCTCGGTCACCAAGCATTTCGAGCGGTTCAGCTTTGCCGTTCTTGGCATCAAAGACACCTATGCGGGCCTGCCGCTTGGCCCGATCCTGATCGAGAAAGCGGGCGACCTGATCTGGATACTTCTCACTGCCCTCGGGCTGGGCACGCTGCTGCTTGCCCTTCCCCTTAACCCGAACCGGCTTGCAAAAGCCTGATATGACAAGGAAACACTGACATGACACTGACAAGCTTCCTGACGACAGCAGTGACGGCGACGCTCGTTAGCCTGGTGCTGGCCGCTCCCGGCTTCTCTCAAACTGCATCGACCGATACTGACGGTGACGGCGTGCCCGATACTGCGGAAGTGTTGCTGGGCACCGATCCTAAGGTCGCCGACACGGATGGCGATGCGCAAAATGACCTCGCCGATGCCGACCCGACCTTCATGCCAAGCCAGATTGATGCAGGCGGCACAGCAGCCCCCTTTGCCATCAAAGAGGCGTTGGTCGAAAACAACTACGACTACGCCACCAAGAAGGCCGCGAACGATCATCTCGAACTGCTGATCACCAATACCGGCGCCACGCCGCTGACCGGCCTTTCGATCTACTATAGCATCAAGGACGCCGACAGCGGCAAGACCGAGGGCACATTCCGCAAGCTTGACGGGGTCGAGGTTCCCGCTGGCGGCGAGGCACGCATCCATTTCGATGAAGGCACCGAACCGGGACATTTCCGCGCCAACCCGAACTCGATCTACACGACCAGTCCGGCCGCCAAGACGTTTTCGGTGACCGTGAAAGCAGAGGGCTTCGCCCCCGTTACCACGGAAATTGCCAAAGACAAGGGCGGCGCCGAAGCGAACGACTGACAGACTTCAGCACGGATCGAGGGTCTGGATCATTTACGGTGGCCCGACAGTCTTACTTCGGATTCGTGACGTTTTCTTTGAGGGCGAGGTCGAAGGCGGCTTTCCTGGCGCCATCCACCTCAGTCTGATTTTGCGCCCGCCAATCATCATAGGGCATGCCGTAGTAAAGTTCGCGCGCCTCGTCCTTGCTCATCGGCAGCCCGCGTTCGTTCGCGGCTTCCTGATACCAACGGGAAAGGCAGTTGCGGCAAAAACCGGCGAGGGTCATCAGGTCGATATTCTGTACATCGGGGCGCACCGCCATCAGGTGATGGCGCAGGGTGCGGAAGGCAGCGGCTTCAATCTCAAGGCGGGTCTGATCGTCCATCGGGATATCCTTTTACAGGCCAGACGCGGCCAGCACAGCTTCAAGAATGGGGGCAAGACGGGCGGCCCACAAGGTCTGGCCTGCGGTATCGGCGATAAGATCGTTGCGCAGTTCGATCAGCACGTTCGGGCGGCCCGGTTGCAGCGCGTGGCGGTCGATAGCGTCGCCGTCAAGGTGACCGGCGTAAGGCTCATTGTCGCCGGTGCAATAGCCCTCGGCGACCAGACGGGCGACCAGCGGATGGGCTAGGCGTTCATCGAGATGGGAATACAGAACGCCGACTTCCCAGGGGCGTGGCACGCGGCCGCGCAGGCATGGCGTGAAAGAATGGATGGCGCAAATGACCGTGTCGGGGCGGCGGGCGGCGATTTTGGCATAGGCGGTGTGATAGGGGCGGTAGAGGCTGGCGAGGCGGCGCTCAGTCTCTTTGGGGCCGACAGCGCGGTTGGCGGGGATGATGGTTCCATCATAGAGTTTCATCACCAGCGTCGGGTCATCTTCGCCCCGGTTGGGGTCGATGACCAGGCGCGAGAAGTTCGACAGGATTGCCGGGGCATCAAGGCTTTCGGCCAAAGCGCGGGTCAGTCCGGCGGCGCCGACATCATAGGCGATATGGCGGGTCATATCTTCAGGCGCGATGCCAAGGTCGCCGATTTCCGGCGGCAGGGTGTTGGCGGCATGATCGCAGGTGACCAGCCAGCGGGACGGGCGATTGGTCCCGGTGATCTCGTAGGGGTGAAATGTCATGGTCTTTTCTTGTTCTGAGCAAGGTTTCCCTTACGCGAGTACAGAGCAAAGCGCCAGTTGCCCAAGGCCGGGAATTCGGCCATAGAGAGGCGGATCGAAGATGTTAACGCAAACAGGGGCTGGCCAATGAGACGCCTTCGCAATGTAAAGATCGTGGCCACGCTCGGGCCTTCGTCCAGTGACTACAAAACCATTCGCGCGCTCTATGAAGCCGGTGCGGACGTATTCCGGCTGAACATGAGCCATGGGGCGCATGCCGACCAGAAGGCGCGCTATGATATTATCCGCCAGATCGAGGCCGATACCGGCCGCCCGATTGCGGTGCTGGCCGATCTGCAGGGGCCAAAGCTGCGGGTCGGGGTGTTCAAGACCGGGTCCGAGGAGATGGTCGAAGGCGGAAAGTTCCGCTTTGATCTCGACCCTGCAGAGGGGGGTTTGCACCGGGTTTGTTTGCCGCATCCTGAGATTTTTGCGGCGCTGAAACCCGGCGCCTCGCTTTTGGTCAATGACGGGAAAATCCGTCTTGTGGTCGATGCCTGTGGTGCCG
>JANMDM010000189.1:0-10316 GCA_031376305.1 Pseudomonadota bacterium
CATCTGCATTTTCAGATAGTCACCGATCATTTGGGGCTGGGGGCGGCAATGCATGGCGTCGGCGTGGCGCGCGACTGGCATATCTGGCGCGAGATATCGCCCGATCCAAGCGTGGTTCTGGGGCTCAGGGCCCCCTGTTCGACGATTGTGCCGCGCGATGTGGCTTGGCTGGTGCGCCAACGCCAACGCCGGATCGGCCGCTCGCTCAGCATCGCCTACAGCGATGCGCCGCTCAAGATCGTGACTGGCGAGGGCGCCTATCTGCTGGAGGCCGACGGCACCCGTTGGCTTGATATGGTCAACAACGTGGCCCATGTCGGCCATTGCCACCCAAGGGTTGTCGCCGCCGCTACCGGGCAGATGGCGCAACTCAACACCAATGCGCGCTATCTGCATGACACAATGGTCGAATACGCCGACCGGCTGACGGCGCTGTTCCCCGATCCGCTCAGCGTGTGTTTTTTCGTCAACTCTGGCAGCGAAGCCAATGATCTGGCGATCCGGCTGGCGCGCGCCTATAGCGGCAATCATGATCTGATAACTGTTGATCACGCCTATCACGGCCACCTCGCCAGCCTGATTGATGTCAGCCCCTACAAATTCAACGGCAAGGGCGGTGCCGGGCGTCCCGCGCATGTCCGGGTGGCAGAGATGCCCGATCCTTACAGGGGCCGTTTCCGCGCTGATGATCCGCGCGCCGGTGAGCGCTATGCCCAGGATGTCGCCCGCCAGATCGAGGATCTGGCCCGCGTCTCACGCAGGCCCTCGTTGTTTTTCAGCGAAGGCATCCTTGGCACTGGCGGGCAGATCGTGCCACCGCAGGGCTATTTGCAGCACGCCTATGCCCATATCCGCGCTGCAGGCGGGCTGTGTCTGGCCGATGAGGTGCAGGTCGGCTTTGGCCGGGTGGGCAGCCATATGTGGGCCTTCGAGACGCAAGCCGTAGTGCCCGACATCGTCACATTGGGCAAGCCGATCGGCAATGGCCACCCGATGGCCGCCGTGATCACCACGGCGGCGATTGCCAATGCCTTCGCAAATGGCATGGAGTATTTCAACACCTTTGGCGGCAATCCGGTCTCAGCCTCGATCGGTCTTGCAGTGCTGGATGTGATCCGCGATGAACGCCTGCGGCAGCACTGCGCGGTAGTAGGTGATCGGCTGATGGCTGGTGCGCGCGCGCTTGCGGTGCGGCATCCGATCATCGGCGATGTGCGCGGGTTGGGACTGTTCATCGGCATCGAATTGGTGCGCGACCGTTCAAGTCTGGAGCCTGCGCCCGCTGGCTTGGATTTTGTGATTGCCGAGATGAAAGCCCGGCACCACATCTTGCTCAGCAGCGAAGGCCCGCATCACAACGTGCTGAAAATCAAGCCGCCTGCCGCGTTCAGCCTGCAGAATTGCGAAACTTTCCTGCAGGCCCTTGACGAGGTGCTGGGCCGCCTGCCGCATGATTAGGGGTGGCGAAAAGCGCAGCGGAGCGCGGCACAGTCGCATCCCGCTTTGGCATAGCTAGGGCCATATTCGCGCAGTATACATTCACTCCTTTGCGTCATGCGCCAACACCGGTGATCATCGAGACGATTTCGTTCTTGTCGGTCTTGCCCGTTTCGCGAATGCCAATTTGTACGCCCCGGCGCAGCACGCAGATCCGGTCTGACAGGCGGAACACCTGATCAAGGCTGTGACTGATGATCAGAATTGCCAGATTGCGCGCTTTCAGCCCGGAAATTGTGGCTTCGACCCGACCGGTTTCCGCAACACCGAGTGCTGCGGTCGGTTCGTCCAGCAAGATCAGCTTCTTGGCCCAATGCGTTGCACGCGCGATGGCCACCCCTTGGCGTTGCCCGCCGGAAAGATCACGGATCGTTGCCCGAGACGAAGGAATACGGACATCAAGTTCCTTTACCAAGGCTTCGGTCTCCGCGATCATCCGGCCTCGATCCAAAAGCCGCAAAGGCCCCTTTACCGGCTCGCGCCCAAGAAAGAGGTTCATGTAGACAGGCTGCTGGTCGGCGAGAGCCAGGTCTTGATACACCACCTCGATACCGCGCTCGCGGGCGACCGAGGCATCGGCAAAGCTGGCAGGCTGTCCATCCAGCAGGATATCGCCAGATGTCGGCGGGTAAACGCCCGAAATCATCTTGATCAAGGTGGATTTTCCGGCGCCGTTGTCGCCGACCAGCGCCACCACCTCTCCGGGGTGAAGATCAAGCGAGAAGTTCTCAATCGCGGTCACACCGCCAAAGGCTTTGTGGATGTTTTTCAGTTGCAAGACGGGGTTTGACATGGCGGGACTCATTTCAAAAGGGGCCAGGGTTCGGCCTGCCCGAAGCAGTTTTCAAGGGTTTCGACATGCGGGGTGCCAGTGGCGACGCCCCGGATCCCCACGGCATACGCCCGGGTGACGAAGGCCTGACCGCGAAAGCCGAACACCACGGTATCACCCGCAACAGGGGCCGTGCCGGTCTGCGCGTCGATCATGCCGTAGTAGTCGATCGCCGAGGGCGGCGGCACTTCGACAGAGCGCAGAGCCGCAGCATCCGTGCTGGGCTCGGGGCCGACAAGCGCCTGAACATCGTAGTCAGGAAAGACCGGATCGATGTAGAGTCCGCCGCCAAAGCAATAGGCACGGCCCGCGTGAAGGTGCGAAACCTCGGTCAGATAGAGGACTGCCGGAGTTTCGGGCAGATCTTCCATAGCATGCAGCGGGGTGGTGCCGTGCAAGCCGTTGCCGGGCTCAACCTGTGTGGCCCCAGCCGCGGCAAGGGCCGCCAATGTCACCGCCGATGTCGTGCCGGGGGCATTGACCTCGATCCCGGTAAAACCCGCCTTGCCAAGGGCTTCGGCGGTGCGGGACAGCGTGGCGAGGTTTGGCGTGGTCCGGATGGACTTGCTGGCGTGATCGTAGAGCTGGGCCGGGAAGGTGGTGATGCCAGCAAAGCGCGCACCGGCAAGTGCCTCGATCATACGCGCGGCGGTGACGGCGTCTTCAGCGGCAAAGCCGCCCTCATGGCCGCGGTAGAAGATATCCCCTCCGGTTTGCACGCGGGCGAGCAGCGCCTGTTCGCGCCCCGCGGCCAGCGATGCTGCGGCGACCTCGGCAGCTTTGGTGGCGGAAAACACCGTCCAGTAATCGGGTTGCAGCACTGCGGCCCCATAAGCCGCCTCGCCGCGCGGGATCTGCACGAGATGGCCAAGATGACCGATGCGCAGCCCCGCCGCATGGCAGGCGATGGCGCAGGCCACGTCCACGGCCACCGCCCGCTCAATCCCGCCGCGCATGACCGCCCGACAAAAGCCCGAGTTGCGGCTGACCTGTTTGGTCATGGCGAAAACCTTCAGGCCGTGGCGATCGGCTTCATTGCGGATCAGGCGGGCATTGGTCTCGACTGCGTCAAGGTCAATGACGTAGGAATTGGCCGGGATGCGGCCTTCCTGGTGCAGGCGTTGGGCGGCAAGGATGAAGGCAGGGTTGCGGCGACGCAGGGTGTTCAGGAACATATGGGGCCTCCTCAGCGGGCCGGTTCGCGCAGCGAAATCGCCACGGCGACAAGAACGATCAGGCCCTTGATGATCATCTGATAAGACACCGAAAGCCCCATCAAGATCAGCCCGTTGTTAAGCATCCCCATCATCAGCGAGCCGACAAGTGCGCCGAAGACTGTGCCTTTCCCGCCATTCAGCGCGGTGCCGCCAACAATAACGGCGGCGATTACTGTCATCAGATCGCTTTCGCCAAGGGTATAGCGCGCGGCTTGCAAGCGCCCAGCATAGAGAAGCCCGGCAAGCCCCGCACATGCCCCCGAAAGTATCAAAACCGCAAGCCGGACCCGGGCCACACGGATCCCCGAGACCAGTGCTGCGCGGGGGTTGTCACCCACGGCAAGCACATGCGCGCCAAAGCGGGTATGACGGTAGACCAGATGCCCGATGGCGATGGCCGCCACGGTCCAGAAAATCAGCGAAGGGATACCGCCAAGACTGCCACCGCCGAAAAAGCCGATGAAGTTCTGGTTGGTAACCGGAATGGATTGCAGATCGCTGACCGAACGCGCCACCCCGGCAATGACCCCCATGGTGGCCAGCGTGACAAGGAACGAAGGCAGGCGGCCATAGGCCACCAGCGCACCGTTCACTGCCCCGGCCGCAGCACCTGTGCCAAGCCCGGACAATATCCCAACGATCAATGGCTGATCGCGCAGAACAATGGCGGCTACCAGCGCCGCAAGCGCAACAATAGCGCCGAATGACAGGTCGATCTCTCCGGCGGACAGCACAAAGACCAGACCAACAGCCATGACAGTGGCCGGAGCCGTTTGCAGCACGATGTTTGACAGGTTCTTGGCGGTCAAAAAGCCACTGCTGCCCAGGGTGATCGCAAAGAACAGAAAGATCAGGGCAAAACCTGCGTAGACAATCAGGCTTTGCAGGCCAGTACGATTGGTCAGGGCGCTTAGCATCGATTGCTTCCTTTGGCGGTAAGAGGATTGCGGCCCGCGCAGTACAAGGGGCGGGCCGCGCCTGCTATTTGGCGGCATCGAGCACGCTTTGAGGCGCTTCTCTGGACAGCGACTGTCGCCAGCCTTCGGCAATATTCGCCTTGGTCACGGCCAAGGCATCGACCACAAGAAAGGGCGCTACCTTTTGATCCAGCAACCCAAGCGCGGCGGCGCGGGCGGCAGTTTGGCCGATGTTATAGGCCTCATCCGCAATGATCGCGGCGACATTGCCACCGGACACCATATCCAGTGCCACCGGTTCAGACAGATCGAGCGTCACAATCTTGGTGTGGGTATTGCCTGCGCCGCGCAGCACCGAAAGCACACCAAGCGCCGGTTCGGCCCAGGTTACATAGATCCCATCAAGATCAGGGTGCTGCGTCATCATCGCCAGCGCGATGTTTTCGGCCTGGGCCGGATCGGCCATTCCCGCTTCGGCGATGATCGACATCTCGGGGTAGTCTTGCGCAATCGTTGCCTTGAAGGCGCCGTCGCGCTGGTTGGTCACATAGAAATCGGCGTCATGGAAGATGAAGCCAACTTTGCCCTTCTTTCCAAGAGCATCGGCCATGGCGTGACCCGCGGCGCTGCCCATCTGAAAGAGGTCATCCGAGACGACAGTGACATAATCGCTGCCCTGCACAAAGCCGGCGGGCGCATTATCTACGAAAACCAACCTGGTGCCAGCAGCCTTGGCCGAAGCAAAGGCTGTTGCGGCCGTTGTTGGATCTACCGCCAGCGACACTATGATCGAAGGCTGCTTCGCCATGACGGTTTCGACATCGGATTGCTGTTTGGCCGCGTCGAAACCCGCATCGGTTTGGGCAACGACTTCAATACCCAACCGGGCGAACTCTTCTTTCGCACCGCGATCGACGGCGGCAGTATATTCTGACATCTCGTGCCAGACGAGAGCGGCGGTGAAGCCGCCCTTGCTGATTTCAGCCTCTTGATCTGGTGTCAGTTGGATTGTGTTGGCCGGAGTTGGTGCTTCGCCGTTCGGGCCGACGGTCACTCCGTCGGCGGCCAGAATCGGCAAGGCCGATCCCAGCAGCGCGGCAAAGCCAAGGGCAAGTTGAAATTTCATCTTTGTCTCCCTCGGTTTTTGGGGGTGCGGTTCAATTGCTGGTCAACGAAGCGGGCGCATCACGGTGGAGCGAGGTTTGCCAGCCTTCGGCCACGTTGTCCTTGGTCACGGTAATGGCAGGGGCCGCGACGAAGGGTGGGTTTTCGGCGCCAATGGCAGCACGGGCTCCAATCGCGGCCATCGCACGGCCAAGCTCATAGGCCTCATCGGCGACGATGGCGACGACGTTGCCGCCCTTGACCATATCAAGTGCCACCGGCTCTGACAGATCGAGCGTCACGATCTTGGTGGTGGTGTTGCCGTTGCCGCGCAACGCCGCCAGAACGCCTTCGGCCGGACCTGCCCATGTTACATAGATGCCGCCCAGATCGGGGTTTTGCAGCAGCATCGCGTTGGCGATTTCTTCTGCCCGTGCCGGATCGCTGATCCCGGCTTCGGCGACAATCTTCATATCGGGATAGTCGTTTTCGATGGTGGTCTTAAAGGCGTTGTCGCGCTGATTGGTCACGTAATAGGTGGCATCATGGAAAATCCAGCCGACTGTGCCCTTGCCGCCCATCGACGCGGCCAACGCATCGGCTGCCTGCTTGCCCATCTGGAACAGATCATCGGTTACGATGGCCGCGTAGTCGGCGGGCTGGGTGTAGCCTTGCGGCAGGTTCGACAGGAACACAAGCTTCACGCCCGCCGCTTTGGCCTTGGAAAAAGCGGCAGCCGAAGCCACCGGATCGAGCGGAAGCGACAGGATGATGTTGGGCGAAAGCGCCAGTGCGGTTTCAACATCCGACATCTGCTTGGCGCTGTCGAAACCCGCCGAAGTGGTGGCCACCACTTCGATGCCAAGGCGGGTGAATTCGTCCGTTGCACCCGCCGTGACAGCGTTCACAAAATCGGACTGCTCATGCCACAGAAGTGCAGCTTTCAGACCTTTGCCTTGCAGTTCGGCAGCCTGAGCATCATCCACAATGATGCTTGCCGTGGGTGTTGCCGCCTCACCTCCCGGCCCGGTGGTCTGGGCTGCCAGCGGCAGCGACATCAGGGCCAGCACCGACAAGGTGGCTGCCAACTTTACTTTGAAACGGATGGTCATGGTTCTCCTCCCAGAGTTTGGTTTGGTGATTAAGTGTCGGAAAGATTACAGAAATTGACGATAAAGGCCGCGAGGGCGATGATACCGTCGTAGTAGTCTGCCAGCGGAACGCGTTCCTCAAAGGTGTGGCAGATCGAGATGTCGCCGGGGCCACAGTAAACCGCAGGGCAACCAATGGGGCCTGTCAAGAAGGGCAGTTCCGACCAGAAATGCGCGCCAGCGATCTGCCCTGCACCAGCCTTTGTGGTGCTCAGATACTGAGAGAGGCGTTGCACTGCGGGATGATCAGCGGCAGTTTCCGCCGCCGATCCACCCCGCGGATGGTCCCGCCCGGCGGGCCAGTCGATTTCGACCGTGATATCGGGCAACGTAGCCGATTGGATCACGTGTTCCAGCGCCATTGCTGCGGCTTCCAGATCTTCATCCGGCAACACCTTGCGGATCAACGACAGACGGCACTCTCCCGGAACGGCGATAAGGCCGCCGCCCTCGATCCCGGTCACCAGCGCGAAAGCCCGCCCCAGAAGCGGATGCTCGGCGCGCGCGGCGATTTCGTCGGAATGCTTCCAGATCGCTGCAAGGATGGCATGTGTGGCCTTCAGCGCATCCACGCCGAGTTCGGGCCGCCCAAAATAGGCGGAACGGCCACGAACGGTGATATCGGCAATGAAAAAACCGATCTGGACTGGCAGCACCTTTAGCTGAGTTGGCTCGACATAGATTGCGAAATCCGGGCGCGGGATATCGCCAGCCACGACCCGTGCAGCATAGGCCTGTACCCCGGCGCTGATGCCGGTGCCGGGCTCGCCGCTTTCCTCGTCACCCACGAAGGCATAAGAAACCGTGCCCTTCAGCATCAGGCCCGCGCGGTCGATCAGATCAAGCGCGGCAAGGCTGGCACAAATCCCGGCCTTGAGATCGGCAGCCCCGCGCCCCCAAAGCTCCCCATTGATCACCACCCCGCCGAAGGGGTTTTCCTGCGGCTGGCCGACCCAGTGTTCGGCCCATCCCCGCGCCTGCACCGTGTCGGTATGCCCCATGAACAACAGGCGCGGCCCGTTTGTGCCTTCGCGCGAGCCGCGGATATTGGGGCGGCCGGGCAGGAAATCTTCGACAATGGGCGACAGCCCCAACCGCGCCATTTCTGGCTGCAAGACCGCAACCATATTGGCTTCATGACCGGTGACACTTTCAGCGGCGACAGCACTTTGCAGCAGCGCAAGAGCATACTGCGCATCGAAGGCGGCGCGCAGGCGGGTAAGGGTTTCGGTGCGCTGCGTCATTGCGATGCCATCCGATAGTGCAAGACATCTGGCTCTGGCAGCGCAACCTGGGCGCCTGGGGCGCCATTTGCGAATAAGGCCGTGTGCAGTTCCGTCAGACCCACAGCCACTGCGCCCGCAAGCGATGCGTGATTTCCAAGCACCGTCGTCTCGACCCGGACCGGATGCGGAAAGCAAGCCGCCAATTCGGCGCGCACGTCGCGTAAAACTTCTGCGCGCGCGCCGATTGAGCCGCCAAGGATGATCACATCAGGATTGGTCACCGCAGCGATGGCCGCCACCGCCCGCGCAAGGGTGCGCGTGACTGTCTGGAGCACCGCAATCGCGTCAGCATCCCCGGCCTTTGCAGCGGAAAATATCGAAGGAACGTCAAGCTCCTGCCCTGTGCGGCCTTTGTATCCGGCGCGAATGCCAAGCGTTCCGACAACCCGCTCCATCGCCCCGACGCGCAGCGACTCTGGCTCGAACGGATCGGCGCCGAAGGGAAGGTAGCCAAGCTCGCCCGCCGCCCCCATCGCCCCGCGCAATATTTCGCCGTTCACGATCAGGCCAGCACCAACCCCGGTGCCAAGCGCCACATAGGCAAGCTGATCCAACCCCTTGCCGCAACCGAGCCAATGCTCGCCGATCACAGCGAGGTTCACGTCATTCTCTAACATCACTTCCGTGCCACTCTCGCGGGCAATGACGGCGCGGAAGTCCATAGTATCCAATCCAGCGATATTGGGCGCAAAGTGAACCGCACCCGTCCGCCGATCAGGCACGCCCGGACAGCCAACCACCGTTTGGCGCACTCGGGCGAAGTCCAGTTGCTTATCCGCGGCGGCACTTCGGCAAAGTCGCACGATCTGCTTGGCCACAGCCGCGCCGCCTGCTGGGTCGGTCGGCTCCAGCTTTTCGGATAAGATGTTGCCAATCAGATCAATGATTGCGACGCGAAGCTTGGTACCCCCGAGGTCAATGGCCGCCACATAGGCCGCGTCGGGCACCAGTTCATAGGTGGTAGCAGTGCGCCCGATATGGCCGCTGGTGCGGCCAATTTCGCTGATCCAGCCATCTTCGGTGAGAATGCGAACCGTTTCAGAGATCGTCTGTTTTGAAAGCCCGGTCTGCTTTGCAATTGATGCGCGGGAGATCGGACCGCAATGAACAATGGCCTGCATCGTCATCGAAAGCGACAATTGCCGAGAAAGATTCTGAGGCGGGCTTTGCGGGGGCAGCATGAATGCACCATTTAGTTCGTTCCTCATCCGAACTAAATGGAAATTGTCGCACCTGTCAACGATTCGATCATCCTTTGGACCCGAACAGCACCAGATGTAGATAAGTTCGGCCTTCACAGCACGCTGCGGTTGCTTGGATGCCCGATACGAAGCGAGTTGCTCTGCACCCCACACCGCAAACCCTTTAGGATTGGCATGCTGTCGCCGATCACCTTCGAACGGCGGCAGCAACTGAAGCGGCGTGACCTCAAGGAGGGGCTATTCGGTCAGGCGGACGGTTCGCGGCGCAGGGCCTGCGCCATGCAGTGAATGCCGCCGCCGGTTTTGGAGATTTCGGCGGTATCCACCGCGATCACTTCGAAACCACGGGCCTTCAGCTCGCCAACAAGTTTTTGCGACGAGGTGGGGGCGATGATCCGGTCACGGCCCAGCGACATGAAGTTGCAGCCCAAGGCCATAGTATCCTGGAACGGCACATCTATAATCTCGTGGCCTTTGGATTTCAGCCAGTCGACGATGCCGGGTTCGGTGCAGGCCAAACAGACGGCGGTGAGTTTGGGGGCGATCGGCACCACCATCAGGTCGATATGCACATAGTATTCATCGATGAAGGCCAGACGGGTTTCCCAGCCTTCGGCTTCGAACCAGCTTTGCACCTGACGGGCGCCTTCTTCCTGGGTGCGCGCCCCGCCGCAACCGATCAGCACGCAGCCGTCCTCGATGACGTTGAAATCGCCGCCTTCGAAGGTGCCGGCGGTCACCATGTCGTAGATCGGGATGCCAAGGGCTTCATATGTGCGGATCGCCGCGTAGTTTTCGCCGCGCCGCCACCAGTTGGCCATGGCGGTGATGATGGCGCCGTAGGGGGTCATGACGCTGGAATCGCGGGAGTAAACCTGCATCGGCAGTTCAGATTGCGGGGTGTGCATATGCACCTTGACGCCGAAATGTTCGTAAGCGGCGACCAGTTCGGCATGTTGGGATTGTGCGACCTGAATATTGCAGGGGCCTTCGCGCAGGTGCTTGCGCGACAGGCTGGAGGTCGCCAGATGGCGCAGATGCGCGGGCGAGCCCAAAAGTACATCGGTCAACGGATCGGTTTCATTGGCAAAGCCCCAGCCGGTCAGCGGC
>JANMDM010000220.1:0-2011 GCA_031376305.1 Pseudomonadota bacterium
GGTCGCGGTGTATCAAGTTGCGAACTTGGAAATCTGTAATTTCGGGTTCACCGCGATCACGCGCGGCTTTCAAGCGCTCGATCTCCGATTTCATCGCGCGCATATACGAATTTCGTTCCTCAACGGAGACGACTTCCACCGGCCCGCCATAGTATTTTTCGGCAGCGCTTATTGCGAGAGCCTCAGTTGGCTCGCAGAATCCTGTAAATCCTCTCGCCGTTCCCGGCTCGAGTTGCTTTGAGGAAAGATCAAAATCGTCAATCGTCAGGTCGCCGCCGGGGTGGTGGACTATCTCGTTTCCATACCAAACCGGTATCTGGTGCCCCCACCACAACTGACGCGAGATGCACCAGGGCTCGATGTTCTCCAGCCAGTGGAAATAGACCTTCTCGTGCTGTTCGGGCAGAATTCTGGTTCTGCCATCGCGCACCGCGTCGATGGCGGGCTGGACGATCTTGGCGGTATCGACGAACCACTGGTCGGTCAGCATCGGCTCGATCACCACCTTTGAGCGATCGCCGAAGGGCTGCATGATTTTCTTGTCTTCGACGTAAGGCACAAGCTCCAGATGTTCGGCCCCGGTTTCTTTGTCGATGCTTTTTTGCAGCACCGTGACGGCGAGGCCTTCGGCGGTGATCGCCTCGATAACGCGTTTGCGCGCCTCATAGCGGTCAAGACCGCGCAACTCCTCCGGCACGAGGTTAACCATACCTACATCGTCGTTGACCCGTTCACCGCTAGCGATCCGCCCTGCGATGGTGGCGCTTTCCTCGTAGCTGAGGCCATCGGTCCGCATCTGCGCCTTGGTGTCCATCAGACGATAAAGCGGGATGCGGTTCCGCATCGCCACGCCGTAATCGTTGAAATCATGCGCGCCGGTGATCTTGACCGCGCCCGAGCCGAACGCCGGGTCGGGATAGTTGTCGGTGATGATCGGGATCAGGCGGCGGTGTTCGCGCGGGCCTACCGGGATTTCGCAGAGTTTTCCAACGATTGCCGCGTAACGCTCATCTGACGGGTGAACCGCCACTGCGCCGTCGCCCAACATGGTTTCGGGCCGGGTGGTGGCAATGGCGATATAATCGCGCGTTTCGCGCAGGGTGACATTCCCAGCTTCGTCTTTTTCAACGTAGTCATAGGTTGCCCCACCGGCCAGCGGGTATTTGAAATGCCACATATGGCCCGCAACCTCGGTCTGTTCGACCTCGAGATCAGAGATGGCGGTTTCAAAATGCGGATCCCAGTTCACCAATCGTTTGCCTCGGGTGATCAGGCCCTTGTGATACATGTCCACAAAGACCTTGATCACCGCATCCTGAAAATTCGGGTCCATGGTGAAAGCCGTGCGGTCCCAGTCGCAGGAGGCGCCGAGCCGCTTCAACTGGCCCAGAATTGTGGCTTCGGATTTGACTTTCTGTTCCCAGACCAGCGCCTCGAATTCCTTGCGGGTAAAGTCAGTCCGGCGGCGGTTGGTCTTGGCCAGCTCGCGCTCCACCACCATCTGCGTGGCGATGCCGGCGTGGTCGGTTCCGGGCTGCCAGAGCACATCAAAGCCGCGCATCCGGTGCCAGCGCACCAGAATATCCTGAAGGGTGTTGTTGAAGGCATGGCCCATGTGCAAGCTGCCGGTGACGTTCGGCGGCGGGATCATGATGCAGAAGGGCTCAGCATCCGGCTTGGCGTTTGCCCCGGCTTTGAAGGCCCCGGCCTTTTCCCAAGCCGCATAAAGCCGGGCTTCGGCCTCGGCGGCATTGAACGTCTTTTCCATCGGCATCGGACCGGCCCCACAAATTCTTATCAGCACGATGCTCTACCCAATCTGGCCACCAAGGCCAAGCCCGACTCTGGCCATTCACCTTTGCAGAAATATCCCGGGGGTGAGGGGGCAGCGCCCCCTCGGGCCGTTACTTACACCGCGCGGTCGATATTTGTCGATAAAAGGATAAGGCTTTCCGAGGCTTTCACCCCGGTAATTTCGCCGATAAATTCAAGGACCCCGTCCAGCACCGAT
>JANMDM010000265.1:0-17265 GCA_031376305.1 Pseudomonadota bacterium
TCAGCGGCGGGCAGGTCGATCTTGTTCAGTACCGGGACGATTTCGTGGCCAGCGTCGATGGCCTGATAGCAGTTGGCAAGCGTCTGCGCCTCGACCCCCTGCGTTGCGTCCACCACCAGCAGCGAGCCTTCGACGGCGCGCATGGAGCGGCTGACTTCGTAGGCGAAGTCGACGTGACCGGGGGTGTCGATCAGGTTGAGGATATAGGTCAGCCCGTCCTTCGCCGGATATTCGATGCGCACGGTGTTGGCCTTGATGGTGATGCCGCGTTCGCGCTCAATATCCATGCTGTCGAGAAGCTGGGCTTTCATGTCGCGCGCGGCGACCGTGCCCGTCATCTGGATCAGACGGTCAGCAAGGGTGGATTTACCGTGGTCGATATGGGCCACGATGGAGAAGTTGCGGATCTGGGCGAGTTCGGTCATGCGCGCGATATGCGCGGGAATGGCTGGGTGGTCAAGCGGTCTTGGGCGGGCGGGGCAGGCGCAGGGCGGCCAAATCGCTTTTGGACAGGCTGGCGATGATTTGGGCAAGGATCAGCCGCACTGCCTGATCGCGGGTGATATCTTCGCCCAAGGCCTTGCGCAACCACAGCCCGTCGATCAGCACCCCGGTGGCCAGCAGCAGAGCGTGGAGTTTCGGGCCTTGCAGGGTCGGCTTGAGGCAAAAGCTGAGGTTTGAGCGCAGTCGGCCAAAGAAATTTCGTTGCAGGCGGGCGTATTCGTCGTTGGTAGAGGCGGCCGCACAAACCGACAGCCAGGCGTTGGCGGTGGGTTGATCATAAGCCCGCACCGGGAAGTTACCTTCGACGATCGCTTCGATGCGGCCCCAGGGGGTGGTGGCGGACCGCAGTCGTTCGATGATTTCTTCGAACAGTATCCGGTTGTTGTAGCGCACCATTTCAAACAGCGCGTCTTTTTTGCCCTTGAAATAATAGGCAAGGATCCCCGGCGACATCCCGGCTTCGGCGCAGATACGGGCGGTGGTCAGCCCGGTCAGCCCCTGCGCGCGGAAAACCCGGTGCGCGGCCTGGATCAGCTCTTCGCGGCGGATGTCCTCGATTCGGGTGCGTTTGTGGGCTTTGGTCATGGCACCAGTCTGGTTATGTATTTGTTTTACGTATATACAATTTTTTGTTTGACTGTACAACTTTTTCGCGCGACCCTTTGTGCGTCATTATCTGGGGAGAGATACACAATGATATCTGCGAAATATCTGGGCAGTGCCGCCATGCTGGCACTTGGCGTTGCCGGGCCGGCGCTGGCTGATGGCGATGCCTGTAAACTGGTGCGGATGTCGGATCTGGGATGGACCGATATCGGCTTTACCAACGCCACGGCCGAAGTGGTTCTGACGGCGCTGGGATATGAGGTGACCAACACGCTGCTGGGCCTCGATGTCACCTATGTCAGCCTGCAGAGCGGCGAGATTGACGTGTTCCAGGGCAACTGGCGGCCGGTGCAGGACGAGCAGTACAAGGCCTACTTTGACGACGGCTCCGTCGAGGTGCTGGGCATCAATCTGGAAGGCGCGAAATATACTCTGGTCGTGCCGGACTATGTCGCCGCTGCAGGTGTGAAATCCTTTGACGATCTGGCCGCCCATGCCGACAAGTTCGGCGGCAAGATCTATGGGATCGAGCCAGGTTCGAACCAGCCCCTGCTGGATATGGTGGCCGCCGACCGGCATGGTCTGAAAGACTGGGAGATCGTCGAATCGAGTGAGGCGGGCATGCTGAGCCAGGTCAGCCGGACGGTTCCAAAGGAAGAGTGGATCGCGTTTCTGGGCTGGGCGCCGCATCCGATGAACCTTGACTATAAGCTGACCTATCTGGACGGCGGCGATATCGAATTCGGGCCGGACTTCGGCGGCGCCACGGTGCGCACCATCAGCCGCAAGGGCTATGCCGCCGCCTGCCCGAACGTGGCGAAGTTCTTTGGCAATCTGACCTTTGATGTCGATTATGAAAGCCACGGCATGCAGATGATCATGGCCGACGGGCAAAGTGCCCCGGATGCCGCGAAAGCAATGCTGGCGGCGGAACCCGCACGGCTGGACAAATGGCTTGAGGGCGTCACCACTCTGACCGGCGAACCCGCCCTGCCCGTTGCCAAGGCGGCGCTCGGACTCTGAAAGGCTGCATATGACTGAGACGATGCTTGCGGCCGTGCTCGAAAGGCACGGCCAGCCCCTGCGCATCATGCGGGTGGCGCGTCCGACGCCCGGCCCCGGCAAGATCCTGATCAAGCTGGAGACCAGCGGCGTTTGCCACACCGATGTGCATATCTGGGAAAGTGCCGCACCACTTGCGTCGGCGCCTGACCCATTCATCCTGGGTCACGAAGGCGTTGGCGAGGTTGTGGCTTTGGGTCCGGGTGTCAGCGATTGGTCGCTGGGCATGCGCGCTGGTGCCGCATGGCTGCACGACACCTGTGGCACTTGTGCGGAATGCCGGGGCGGGGCGGAAAGTTTTTGCCAAAACCAGCGCGCCCACGGCTTGCAGGTGCCGGGCACCTTTGCCGAATACGTCGTGGCCGATGCCCGGTTTGCGGCGCGCGTTCCCAAAGGCGATGCAGCCGAGCTTGCGCCGCTGATGTGCGCCGGTCTGACCGCTTACGGCGCGTTGCAAACGGCGGGTCTGAAGGCCGGGGAATGCTGCGCCATTTTTGGCTGCGGCGGCTTGGGTCAATATGCGGTGCAGCTTGCGCATCGCATGGGTGCTACGGTCACGGCGGTGGACCGCGACCCGGCCAAGCGTGCGCAGTCAGCGGCACTGGGTGCAAACCGGACGTTTGACGGTGCCGACGCCGCGGCGTTGGACGCCGCCCGGTCATCGGCCGATGTGTGCATCAACTTTGCGCCGACAACCGCCACCTGGGATCCGATGGTGGCGATGATCCGCCCGCGCGGGCGGATCGTGGCGGCGGCGATGGTTTCGGACCCGGTGCCGCTTAGTCAGGAATGGCTGACGGCAACCGGTGTCAGCATCACCGGCACCTCGGTCGGGACAAGGGCGCAGATGGCGGCGCTGATGAAGCTGCAAGAAACCGCACCGCTTTCGGGCAATATCACCGAGATCGGACTTTCGGACGTGACCGCGGCGCTGGAGGATCTTGCCCAGGGCCGCGCCAAGGGGCGCTACTGCATCCGGTTTTGATGTCAAGTTCATCTTCAAGGCGTCAAGGCCGACCTATTGACCTTTGGATCAGGCGAACCGATCTATGGTCAAGCCGGACAGGTTTGGCGCAGGAGATGGACATGAAACTGAGCATTCCCGACATGAGCTGCGGCCATTGCAAGGCGAGTGTCGAAGCGGCCATTGCCGCGCAGGATGCGGGTGCCCGGGTGATCGTAGATCTGGCGACGCGGACCGCCGAGGTGGCCACGGTGGCAGCACCGGAAGCGATTTTGGCGGCGTTAGCCGCCGAAGGTTATCCGGCGGCGCTGGCCGGGTAAGGCGTCAGCGCGGCCAAATCCGATTTGAAATTTCCTCTCGGGTCGGCCATAGTCGCGCGGATCTGCACGGGGCTTTGCCCAAATTTGTGCCAGGCATTCGGGGGCGCGCATCATGCGAAATCTGGTTGTGGGGATGGGCCTGCTTGCGGCAACCGCAGCGCCCGGCTTTGCGGGCGATGCCATCGAGCAAGCCTGCCGGACATCCGGGCGGGCGGCATCAGCGGAAATATGCAGCTGCCTTCAGGCCGTGGCCGATCAGACGCTGGAAGGCAGCGAACAACGCCGGGCGGCGGTTTTCTTTCGGGATCCCGACAAGGCCGAAGCAAAACGCCAGTCGGACAGCAGCAGTGACGAAGCCTTTTGGCAGCGATATCAGGCCTTCGCGGCTGCGGCAGAATATTCCTGCGCCGGGGGATAGGGCGCAGACCCGTCGCGGCTTAGCTCAGGTATGCCAATTGCCGCATGCGGCGCGCATAAAGCCATTCAGCAACGGCGATGACAAAGATGACCGCCGCAAACCATAGGGCGCCCTGACCGGCGATTTCGTGCATCTTCACCGGAGCCAGTCCGAAACTGTAGATGTCGGTTGCAATCGCCCCCAGCAGCGACAGGGCAAAGATGATGACCGCAAGCGCGCTGCGCCTCAGCAAGAGCAATGATCCGGCCAGCCCGCCCCAAACGCCGATGGCCCAGGTTGCCTGCGCCCACACCGGGCAACTGGTGACAAAGGCGACCTGTTCGGCGGTGAACTGCGCCATGTAGCTGGGGTAACGCATCTGTGTCAGCGTGTAATCTGCGGCCCCGGTCAGGTTCCACAGCAACGTCACACTCCCGATGATCCACAAATGTGCAGGCGATTTCATGATGAGATCCGACACAGTCAGGGCGGCGCGCGCAGCCACCATCATGCCCGACAATATCATAAACTATCGGCGGTCGCATAGTAGCGGCCATCGGGACTGTCGGGAAGCCTTCTGGCCTGCGGTGACCAGCGGCCAGATCAGCGGGCGTTGTCGACCGGAACCTCAACGACAACCACACCGGCGTGTTCAAAGGTCAAGGTCAGGGTGATCACATCGCCGCTGACGACCTTGCGGGTCAGGCCCATGATCATCAGATGATCGCCGCCGCGTTCCAGAACATGGCTTTCACCGCCCCGCAGCGCGATCCCGCCGTCGATCAGCGGCATCTGCGCCATGCCGTCAGCGCCGATCTTGCTGGTGTGCAACTCGGCTTTTTCGGCCACATCTGTCGACACGGAGATCAGCCGTTCCTCAGCGGTGCTGTGGTTTTCGATGACCATAAAAACGGCGCCGGATTTGGCACCGGGCAGAAAGCGCGCATAGGCCCCGTCGATGTGAACGCCATCATGGGCGCTGGCCGGGGCGGAGCAGGCCATGGCAACAACAAGGGCTGCAATCGTGGATTTCAGAGAGGCCATGCCTGGGCTCCTTACGGGGCGTCGCGGTGATTGCGGCGGTCATAGACCGGCCGTGCAACTACAGGAAGGATCCGAAATGTCGCAGCCCCGCCGCAGGGGTGCGACGGGGCTGGAAAAATTCTGCAGAAACGCCGCTCTTAAGCGACCAGCGTCTTGGCGATGTCTTTCTTGATCTTCATCGCCCGGTCCGACAGTTCGTCGTCCTTGGCTTTGGCAAGGTAGGCGTCAAGACCACCGCGGTGATCGACCGAACGCAGGCCAGCGGCCGAAATGCGCAGTTTGAACGACAGGCCCAGCGCATCGGACATCAGCGTCACGTCGTTGAGGTTCGGCAAAAAGCGGCGACGGGTCTTGTTGTTCGCGTGGCTTACTTTATTGCCCGACATCGGGCCTTTACCAGTTAGTTCGCAGACGCGAGACATTGATCCATTCCTTCGTAACTTCAGGGGCAAGGCCGGATTTCGGCCCCGTCACACCCGGCATCGTCATAACCTCAGCGGGCACCGCGGTAGCAGCACCCCGAATTCCGTTCGCGCCAATTACGGTCAAAGCCAGACGGCGTCAAGCGATTCATGCATCAGATCGGGCGGCAGATCCGTCATCAGATCGGCGCGCTTTGCCACAAGGATGCCAAGGTAGGAAGGCCGGGGGTGAAACACCGCAACACTCGGTCAGGATAGTCGGCAGGGGCAGCAGTCTGAACCGATGGGCGGTCAGGCGGGTCAGCCGCGATATTGGGCCGGGACGGAATCGGCGGTCAGGCCCGCCATCACCTCCAGCAGCCAATCGCGGAAGGCTCGCACGGATGGGGCGTTGCGGCGGCGTTCGGGATAAACCAGCCAGACCGATATGTCATCGGCGGACAGCAGATCAAAGGGCTGGATCAATTCGCCGCGCGCCAGCATCTCACGGAAATAGAATGGGCTGAGAAGTCCTGCCCCGTGGCCGGCGCGGACGGCCTGCGCGGTCAGAAGCTGTGTGCCCAGAAGGCTGTGGCCGCTGCGCCCCGGATCGGGCGCGCGCAGGCCAGCGTCGGCAAACCAATCCGCCCAACCCGAATCGTCCGCATCAACCAATGGCACCGACAAAAGATCGGATGGATCGCCGGGTGCGCCGAAACGGGCGACGAAGGCCGGGCTGATCATTGGCGTATATTCAGCGCGCGTCAGAAAATCGGCCCGCAGACCGGGCCACCGCCCGTGGCCCGCGCGGATCGCCACACTCGCCTCGCCCGCTTGCAGGTCGGCCATCCGGTGATCAACATCGACGCGGGTCGATATTCCGGGATGGCTGATCTGGAAATTGCCCAGACGGGGCGCAAGGATCTGAGTGGCGAAGGTGGCCAGAACGCTGATGACCAGTGTTTCGTCGGTCTGCTGGCGAACTTCGGCAAAGGCCAGGCGCAAAATCTCCAGCGCTTCGCCCGCCCTTGCCGCAAGCTGCGCCCCTGCCGGGGTCAGGCTGACGCCCCGCGCATGGCGCCGGAATACCGGCTGACCCACACGGTCCTCCAAGAGCTTGATCTGATAGCTGACAGCGGCCTGGGTCATGCCCAACTCGACAGCCGCATGGGTGAAGCTGCCATGACGGGACGCAGCTTCGAACACGCGGATCGCGGTCAGGGGCGGCAGTTTCTGATCGGGAACGATGGCCATGATATCAAACCTCCTTATGGGTCATAGCAGAGGTTCGATTGGTCACCAAGCGGTTCAAGGCGCAGATTGTAATGCAGAAGCAGATCAGGAGTGACCATCATGACCGACAATACCCTGCCCCACGCCCCGCATATCACGTTCTGGAGCAGTCTGGCTCTGCGCTGGAACAATGCACGCGCAAACCGCCAAGCCCGCCGCGCACGCAGGTTGCAACGGCGCTCGGAGCGTGAGATTCAGCTGCTACCCACATATTTGCGTCGCGATATCGGGGTGCTTGATGACTGAGGCACGGCAAAGGGGCGCTGGACAAGTCCGGCGCCCATGAGCATTCTGCCACCATGCCCCACGATCATAACCACCACCCGCACAGCCTTTTGCCTTCGGACCCGGCGCTTCGGGTTCAGGCCCTGGAAACCATTCTGACCCGCAAGGGTCTGGTCGATCCGGCGGCGATGGAGGCGATCCTTGAGACTTACGAGACGCAGGTCGGCCCGCATCTGGGGGCGCAGGTCGTGGCGCGGGCATGGTCTGATCCGGCCTATCTGGCGCTGCTGCGCCAGGACGCCAACCGGGCGATCGCCGAACTGGGCATAACCGGGCGGCAGGGCGAGCATGTAGTGGCCGTTGAAAACACGCCGCAAACCCATAACATGGTCGTCTGCACGCTGTGCAGTTGCTATCCTTGGCCGCTGCTAGGGATCCCGCCTGCCTGGTACAAATCCGACGCCTACCGCGCCCGCGCCGTGCGCGAACCGCGCGCCGTATTGGCGGACTTCGGCGTGACTTTGCCTGCGGAGCAATCCATTCGTGTCTGGGATTCCACCGCCGAGATCCGCTATCTGGTGATCCCCATGCGTCCTCAAGGCACCGAAGGCTGGGATCCGGCCCGCCTGACCACGCTCATCACCCGCGATTCGATGATTGGCACCGGCCTCGCCCGCGCGCCCGCAGCCCCGGCATGAACCACCCGCATGATATGGGCGGGCGTTTCGGTGATGGGGCGGTGGTTCCAACGCCTGATGGCATCGCACCCTATGATGCCGACTGGCACCGCATGGCGCTTGGCCTGACGCTGGCCGCAGGCGGGCTTGGCGCCTGGACCATTGACGCGGCGCGCCATGCCCGCGAAAGCCTTGACCCCGACGATTACGCGCGGTTTTCCTATTACGAAAAATGGCTGGCAGCGCTTGCCGACCTTCTGGTGGACCGGGGTCTGGTGAGTACCGCCGAACTGGCCCAAGGCGACGCCGCCCCCAAGCCGTTGGCGGATCGCGCCTGGCGCGCCGGGAATGTGGCCGCGGCGCTGGCGCGCGGCACACCCTATGCGCGCGAGGGCGCCGCCCCGGTGTTTCGGATTGGCGACCGGGTGCGCAGCCGCGCGCTGGCCGAAAACGCCTATGTCAAAGGCGGCCACATCCGCCTGCCGCGCTATGCGGCGGGCAAGGAGGGCCGTGTCCTTCTCAGCCACGGGCCGCATGTCTTTCCCGACAAAAACGCCCATGCCCTGGGCGAAGCGCCAGAGCCACTTTACACGGTTGGCTTCAGTGCCTCAGACCTTTGGGACCAGCCCGAAAACCCCGCAGATCAGGTGACCGTCGATCTGTGGGAAAGTTATCTGGAGCCCGCATGACCGATCCCGGCCCCGAACTGAGCCCAGCGCATTTCGACGACCCCTGGCATGCGCAGCTGTTCGCCCTGACGGTGGCGATGTCGGACGCCGGACATTTCAGTTGGCCCAACTGGGGTGCTGCCTTTGGCGCCACGCTCAAACGCCACGGCGCCGGACGGATTTTGGACGGCAGCGCTGACTACTACACCGCATGGCTCGAAACACTTGAAACCCTGCTTGACCACACGGGCCTGGCCCCACAGCCAGAAGCGCATCTTATCAAACATCGTTGGGAGGCCGCCTATCTTGCCACCCCACATGGCCAGCCGGTGCAACTGGGCACCGAACCCCGCCGGTAACTGGATCAACGCTGGTGGATCATCGGGGCTTATCCGCCACAATCACCGCCAGCATTTCAGCGACGGCCGTGGCGGCGGGGCGGCCCGCTTCAACTGCATCACCAAGGGTCTGCATTCGCTGCTTTAGGCCAGCATCGGCCGTCAGCCTCGCCAATAGGCCCTGCCGCACCTCATGCTCAAACCACTGGCGCGCCTGCAGGGCCCGTGCGGACGCAAAATCGCCCGATGCCCGCCGCCAGTCGGCAAGAACAATGATTTCGGCCCAGCATTCCGCCAGACCTTTTTCTTCAAGCGCCGAAACCGTCATCGCCTTGGGAAACCCGTCAGGATCTTGCGGGCGTTTGCGCAGCAACCGCAATGCGCCGGCGTAATCGGCGCAGGTCCGCAGGGCCGCCGCTTTCAAATCACCGTCGGCCTTATTCACCAGAATCAGGTCCGCCATCTCCATGATACCGCGCTTGACACCTTGCAGCTCGTCGCCCCCGGCAGGCGCCAGCAACAGCAAGAACAGGTCGACCATGCCTGCGACCATGGTTTCAGACTGACCAACCCCCACCGTCTCGACCAGAACCACGTCAAAACCCGCAGCCTCGCACAAAACCACCGCCTCGCGGGTGCGGCGCGCCACGCCCCCCAGCTGGGCCTGACTGGGCGAGGGGCGGATGAACGCCAAAGGCTGTCGGGCCAGCCGGTCCATCCGGGTTTTGTCGCCCAAAATCGACCCGCCCGACCGCGCGGACGAGGGATCGACCGCCAGAACCGCCACCCGCAAGCCTTGCGCCGTCAGCATCATGCCAAAGGCTTCAACAAAGCTCGACTTGCCGACACCCGGCGTTCCCGACAGACCAATGCGCAGCGCTTGGCGGCCCTGCCCCGCGACATGTTCCAGCAATCTGGCCGCCTCGGCCCGGTGATCGGCGCGGCTGCTTTCCACCAAAGTGATCGCCCGCGCCAGGGCCCGCCGGTCACCGGCGATCAGGTCTTTGGCGAGGGTCTCAATCTTCATCTGTCCATCCCGGCGAAATCTTGCGCGCCCGATTGCCCGAAAGCCACCCAGACCGCAGCAGATTCTTGCCTTTTTCGCCTGCCTCATGTCCAGTGCCACAGTGTCAAATTCAAAGGTTGCCGCATGAACTTTCGCCAAAGCCTGCAAAACCTGACCGCTCTTGGCCTTGTTCTGGCCCTGTCCGCAGCGCCGGTGGCCGCCGATCAGAAAGATTTCGCCGTCTTTGACATCTCGATCCGCGGAGTTTCGGCGGCGACGCTGTCGGTCAGCGGCGCCAGCACCGGCAAGAACTACGCCGCGTCGGGGACGCTGAAAAGCAGCGGCATTCTGGGGTTCCTGAAAAAAATCCGCTATGACGCCCAGGTTTCGGGCAGTCTGGCCAAGGGCCGTTTCACCCCGCAGCGCTATCTTGAAAAGGCCGATACCGGCAAACGCCAGTCCGAAGCGGTGATGACCTATAAGGGCGGTGTGCCGCAGGTCAAATCCTACACCCCGCCGCGCGAGCCGCGCCCAGGTGACATCAGCCCCGCCACCCAAGGCGGCACCGTTGACCCGCTGACCGCCCTTTACGCAGTTTTGCGCGATGTGCCGCAAGACCGGGCCTGCAAGCTCAAAGTTTTTCTGTTTGATGGGCGGCGGCGCAGCCAGGTGGTGCTGAGTGCCGGTCATGTGGTCGACGGTGGCGTCACCTGCAAAGGCGAATATCGGCGGCTGGAAGGGTTCTCCGCCGAAGATATGGCAGAAAAGTCGCGGTTTCCCTTTGCCCTGACCTATGGACCTGCGACGGCGGGTATGGTGCATGTGACCGAGATTTCCATGGATACGCTCTATGGCAAAGGCCGCATGATCAGGCGATAAGCGCGCCATGACGCCAAAGCTGCCGATAGATGACGCCCTTCCCGACCTGATCGCCGCGTTGACGGCACAGGGCCGCGCCGTGCTGCAAGCCCCCCCTGGCGCTGGCAAAACGACGCGGGTGCCTTTGGCGATCCTTACCGCAAAGCTGACCTCGGGCCGCATCGTCATGCTGGAACCGCGCCGGCTGGCGGCACGCGCCGCGGCTGAGCGTATGGCCGAAACCTTGGGCGAAGCCGTTGGTCAAACCGTCGGCTACCGCATTCGTGGCGAGGCCAAAACCTCAAATGCCACGCGGATTGAGGTGGTGACCGAAGGCATCCTGACGCGGATGATCCAGTCCGACCCCGAGCTTTCGGGTATCGGCGCGGTGATCTTTGACGAATTTCACGAACGTTCCCTGAATGCCGATCTGGGGCTGGCGCTGACCTGGGAAATCCGCGGGGCCTTGCGCCCGGAGCTGCTGATCGTGGTGATGTCGGCGACGCTGGATGCGGAACCGGTGGCAGCCCTGCTGGAGGATGCGCCGGTGATCACCTCGCAAGGGCGCGCCTATCCGGTGGAAACCCGCTGGCTGCCGCGCAGCGTGGCGGCGGGCTTGCGGTTCGAGGCGGCGGTGGCCGGGTTGGTGGCCGAAGCGGTCGCAACATCTGACGGCGGGGTTTTGGTGTTTTTGCCCGGTGAAGGGGAAATTCGCCGGGTCGAAGCGCTGTTGGCGGGTCGCTTACCGCAAGGCTGCGCCGTGCGGCCGCTGTTTGGCGCGATGGATTTCGCCGCCCAGCGCGCGGCGATTGCCCCCATGACCGAAGGGCGCAAGGTGGTTCTGGCCACCTCCATCGCCGAAACTTCGTTGACCATCGCCGATATCCGGGTGGTGGTGGATGGCGGCCGCGCCCGGCGGGCGCGGTTTGATCCGGCGTCCGGCATGTCGCGGCTGGTCACCGAACGGGTCAGCCGCGCCGAGGCCGAACAGCGGCGCGGGCGGGCGGGCCGGGTTGCCGCAGGCCTCTGTTACCGGATGTGGACCAAAGGCGAGGAAGGGGCGCTGCCGGGGTTTGCACCGCCTGAGATCGAGGTGGCGGATCTGTCGGGGCTGGCGCTGGAGCTGGCACTTTGGGGGTCGGACGGCAGCGGGCTGGCGTTTCTGACCGCCCCCCCGGCCCCGGCTTTGGCCGAAGCGCGGGCCTTGTTGCGCGATCTTGGGGCATTGGACGGCCAAGGCCGGATCACCGCGCATGGGCGGGCCTTGGCCGCCCTGCCGCTGCACCCGCGTCTGGCGCATATGCTGGTGACAACCGGACCGGAGGGCGCGGTGCTGGCGGCGCTGCTGGCGGACCGTGATCCCTTGCGCGGCGCCCCCGCCGATCTGACCTTGCGACTGGCGGCGATCCGCGACCCGAAGGCTTACGCCGCCGATCACCCCCATATAGTGGATCGCGGCGTGATCGAGCGGATCCGCCTTGAGGCAAAGCGGCTAGCGCGGATGGTGCAGGCGGTGCCCGAACGTTTCACGGCCGCCGAGATGGCGGCGCTGGCTTATCCAGACCGCATCGGTCTGCGGCGCAAGGGCGATGAGCCGCGATTTGTGCTGTCGGGCGGCAAGGGCGCTGTGGTCGGCGTCACCGACGCGCTGGCCCGCGTCCGGCTGATCGTCGCCACCGATCTGGATGGCGACCCGCGCGACGCCAGGGTGCGGCAGGGATGCGAAATCCCGGAAGCCTCGGTCCGGCGGTTGTTTGCGGGGCGGATTGGCTGGCAGGATGTTTGCACCTGGTCGCGCCGCGATGGCCGGGTTTTGGCGCGACGGCACGAAACCCTTGGCACATTGGTGCTGGCGGATCGCGCCTGGCCCGAGGCGCCACCAGACGCCTTGGCACGGGCGGCATTGGAAGGCATTCGGCAGATCGGCTTGCCGATGACGGATGCGGCCCAGCGGTATCGGGCGCGGGTTGAGCTTCTGCGCCGGGAGGGGGCCGATTTGCCCGATTTCAGCGATGCAGGGCTTTTGGCGCGGGCCGAGGATTGGCTGCTGCCCACGCTGTCAGGCAAACGCACCGAGGCAGACCTGCGCGGCCTCGATCTGACCGCGGCGCTGACCGCGGCACTGAGTTGGGACGCGCAGCAATTGGTGAGCCGTCTGGCGCCGGCGCATTTCACAACGCCGCTGGGCAGGCAGGTTGCCATTGACTACGCAGGTGACCATCCGGCGATCGCGCTCAGGCTGCAAGAGCTGTTCGGGGTCACGGTGCATCCGACCGTGGGGCCCAAGCGGCTGCCGTTGCGCATGACCTTGCTGTCACCGGCAAAGATGCCGGTGCAGGTGACGCTGGACCTGCCGGGGTTCTGGGCCACGTCCTACGCCGATGTCAGGAAGGACATGCGTGGCCAATATCCCAGGCATCCCTGGCCCGAAGACCCCACCCTTGCCGAGCCGACTTTGCGCGCCAAGCCGCGCGGAAGCTGAATGCTGGCGCCGCGCGGGAGGAATGGCACTGTTCAGCCACCCAGAAAATCGGCCTTGCCCAGCGCGACGCCATTGTGGCGCAGGATGCCATAAGCTGTCGTGCAGTGGAAATAGACGTTGGGCAGGATCCAGAAGCGGACATAATCTGCGCCCTTGAAGGACATGTCGCGCGGACCGGCCTTGAAGCTGATGGTGCGGCCTTCGGCCCCTTCGAAATCGGCGGGGGCTAGGGCGGCGAGTCTGGCGACCGTATTGGCGATGCGACCCTTCAGCTCGGCCAGGGTCACCTCGGTATCCGGGACCGAGTCCGGCTCGGCGCCCTTCAAACGCACCGCGCCGCGGCGGACCATGTCACAGGCGATCTGCACCTGGCGGGACAGCGGAAACATGTCGGGAAACAACCGCGAGGTCAACAAAACCGTCGGGTCGATCTTGTGCGCGTCACAATGGGCTTCCGCCTTGGCCAGCACATTGGACAGGGCCAGCAGTCCTTTCGAAAGCGGGGGGACGAATTCAGTGTAGATGGACATGGCATTCTCCTGCATTGGGTTCGGCGCAAAATCTATGCCCCGGCTTTGAAAAGGGAAAGCCCCTGCCCCAAATCGGCCTACAGAAGTGCTGCAACCCCGTCCGCCGTGATCAGTTGCGCGAAATCCGCCCCCAAAAGCGACAGGGTGATGCGCAGGAGGGTGGCCGCGTCGATGCGCCCGCCGTCATGGGCCGCGATGTCAAAGCCCACTAGCGCGTCACCGGGCAGGATGACCTGAAACCCGAGGTCGCTTGCCATGCGGGTGGTGGAGGTGACGCAAAAGGCCGCGACCGCACCGACAAGAACGATCCGCCCGATCCCTCTGCTGCGCAGCCAGGCATCCAGCCCGGTGCCGGACAAGGCCGAGGAGGTGGACTTGTGAAAGACTTTTTCACCGGGCATGGGACGGGCGCAGTCCATCGGCGCGGCCCCCGGCGCGCCGATGGCAAAGGGGGTGCCGGGTTCGTGATGATGGACGTGAACCACGGGCAGGCCACGGGCGCGAAACAGCGTCAGAAGTGCCGCGATATGCGCCTCGGCATCCGGGTTGGCACGGTCGCGCCCCGCACGGGTGCGCGCCGCCATTTCTTCTTGCATGTCGATGACCAGAAGGGCTGTGGCGCCAGTCACACTGCTATCTCTTTCAATATCTCATCGGTGGTGGCGATGCGGGCGAATTCGTCCGACAGATTGGCAAGGGTCAGGGCCAGCACGGCGGCAGCGGGCATGACGCGTCCGTCGCGCAGGGTTTTTTGAAAGTTGATCAGCGCATCTTCGACGACAGTTGCCTGATGGCCAAGGTTTCCGGCCATCCGCGTGGTCGTATCGACACAGTAATTCGCTGCCCCGCCCACAATTACCAGCGCCGGACGGCCGAGGGTTTCAAGATGCTCGGGCAGGCCGGTTCCGATGAAGGCCGACGATCCGTGCTTGATGAACACTGTCTCGCACGGTTCGGGGCGGGCACAGTCCATCGGCTGCGCGCCGGGGGCATCGGGGTGAAAATTGTCGCGCGGGTCGGTGCCGTGGTGGTGAATGTGGATCACCGGCAGGCCATGTGCACGAAACAGCGCAATAAGGCTGGCGATCTTTGCCGGGGCGTGGGGATTGGCCCAAGGGTAGCCCGCATCGCGGTCCTCGATGAAGGCGTTCTGAACATCGATGACCAGAAGCGCGAGGGTCATGGGGCTGGCTCCGCAATGGCTTATCCGCCCTTACTATCCCTTTTGGAACGCGCGGCGACAAGTGCTGTTGGCGGGCTTGCCGCCCGCAAAACCCAAAAAACGGACAGCCCACACCAAAGGCTGGAAGCACCCTTCGGGACAAGCGCCGCGCAGAGCGCCCTGCAAGGGCGACGCTGCGCCATCAGACCCCGAGGCAGTAGCGCAGGATCGCCTTTTGCGCATGCAGGCGGTTTTCGCTTTCGTCGAAGATCACCGATTGCGGGCCATCCATCACCGTGTTGGTGGCTTCCTCGTTCCGGTGGGCGGGCAGGCAATGCATGAACAAGGCGTCGGGCTTGCCCTCGGCCATCATCGCATCATTGACCTGATAGGGGCGCAATTGGTTGTGCCGCCGCTCGCGGGCACTTTCGGGATCATGCATGCTGACCCAGGTATCGGTGACAATGGCATCGGCGCCTTTGGCGGCAAGAAGCGGGTCGCGGGTGATCTCGACGCGGCTGCCGCATGCGCGGGCGAAAGCCACAGCGCCAGGGTTCGGATCAAGGGTTTCGGGACCGGTGAAGGTCAGATCAAAGCCAAACTGGCCCGCGGCATGCAGCCAGCTGGTACAGACGTTGTTGCCATCCCCGGACCAGACAAACTTGCGGCCGGCGATGGCGCCGCGATGTTCTTCATAGGTGACGATATCGGCCATGATCTGACAGGGATGGCTGGCGTCGGTCAGGCCGTTGATGACCGGGACCGTGGCATGATCGGCCATCTCATGCAGGGTCGCCTCCTCAAAGGTGCGCAGCATGATGAGGTCGACGTAGCGCGACAGGACGCGGGCGGTATCGGCAATGGATTCGCCGTGGCCAAGCTGCATTTCCTTGCCCGAGAGGATCATCGTCTGCGCCCCCATCTGCCGCGCGCCGACATCGAAAGAGACGCGGGTGCGGGTCGAGGGTTTCTCGAAGATCAGTGCGATCATCTGGCCCGCGAGCGGCTGGGCGGCATCGGGCGTGCCCTTGGGCAGACCGGCGCGGGCGGCTTTCATCCGGTGGGCATTGTCGATCATGGCGCGCAGATCGGCGGGGGCGGTTTTGTGGATGTCAAGAAAATGGGTCATCGGTTTGACTTTCTGCATGGACACTGGCGGGCTGTCTGCCGCCACCGCCAATCGGCTCCTGAACCGATGGCGAACGATTGGCAGCCCCCGTGAGTATTTGGGCAAAGAAAAAAGCCGGGGGCCGAAGGTCGGTTATTATCGTCGGTGGTTACGATGGCGGTCCGGCCAGAGGGCGGCGGCACCCATGTCAGAGGCCCGCCTCAAGCATGGTGGCGGCGCGGTCAAGACGGGCCACTGCCTCGGCGATTTCGGCGTCGGTGATGGTCAGCGGTGGCAAGAGGCGCACGACATTGTCGGCGGCGGGTATGGTGAGGAGATGCTGGGCATAGCCGGCATTGACCACATCGGCCGGGGCGATTTTGCATTTGAGGCCAAGGATCAGGCCCTGACCGCGCACCGATTCAAAAATGCTGGGGTGAGCCGCGACCAGGGCTTCGAGTTTTTGCGCCAAAAGGGCTGCCTTGCGGTTCACCTCGGCCAGAAAGGCGGGGGCGGTGATGATCTCCATGACTTTCGCGCCCACCGCACAGGCAAGCGGGTTGCCGCCGTAGGTGGAGCCATGGGTGCCCGCAACCATGCCGGAGGCGGCGTTTTCGGTGGCCAGCACCGCCCCCAGCGGGAAGCCGCCACCAATGCCCTTGGCGACCATCATGATATCGGGGGTGATGCCCGCCCATTCATGAGCGAACAGGCGGCCAGTGCGGCCCATGCCGCATTGCACCTCATCGAGGATCAGCAGCGCGCCGTTGTCGTCGCAGATTTGCCGGACCCGCTTCAGATCGGCATCGGACAAGGGGCGAATACCCCCCTCGCCCTGGATCGGTTCCACCATGATGGCGGCGGTTTGCGGGCCGGTGGCCGCTTGCAGGGCGGCGATGTCGCCCCAGGGCAATTGCCGGAAGCCTGGCATCAGCGGGCCAAAACCCTTGACCATCTTTTCCGATCCGGCAGCGGCGATGGCGCCGGTCGAGCGGCCATGAAAGGCGCCCTCGAAGGTCAGGATTTCGATCCGTTCGGGCTGGTCTTTTTCGTACCAGTATTTGCGGGCCATCTTGATGGCGAGTTCGGCGGCTTCGGTGCCGGAATTGGTGATGAAGGCGGTATCGGCAAAGCTGTGATCGGTGAGCAGATCGGCCAGACGTTGCTGTTCGGGGATCTGGTAAAGGTTTGAGACATGCCAGAGGCGGCTCGCCTGGTCGGTCAGCGCCGCCACCAGGTCGGGGTTGGCGTGGCCCAGCGCATTGACCGCGATCCCGGCGCCCATATCAAGGTAGCGCGTCCCGTCGGCTTCGATCAGCCAGGAGCCCTCGCCCCGGACGAAGGACAAGGGCGCACGGGTATAGGTGGGCAGAACGGTCGGGATCATGGGAACACTCCGGGAAAGAAGCCAATCCGTGCCTGAGGCAGGGGGCTAAGTCAACGAGAGGGTGGGTGGCGGGTGTGGCAGCGCCACAGGCGATCAGGCGTCAGGCGCGAAGGGCGCGACGTCGGGGACGGGCAAGGATTTGGGTCCGGGTGATCATGAAGGCTGCATAGCCAGAACGCGCGGCTCTGTCTACGCTGACATCAAGGTATTTTGCGCGGGCCAGACGTAGTGCG
>JANMDM010000271.1:0-35997 GCA_031376305.1 Pseudomonadota bacterium
AAAAAGGGCGCCGACAAGGGCATTGACGGCAACCTTTACTTTGGCGCCAAGCACGAGGGGCGGGCGATTGTATCGGTCAAGGCGGGGGACAACGTCGGGGTGGCGATGATCCGCGATCTGCGCGGGGTGATTGAACGCGAGGGGGCTGCGATTGGCGTGTTTTTGACGTTGGCGGAACCGTCGCGCCCGATGATCACCGAAGCCGCCGGGGCGGGGCAGTATGAGCTGCCGGGGCTGGCCGGGTCGGTGCCGCGGATTCAGATTGTGACGATTGAACAGGCGTTGGCGTTGCGCGACCGGGCGGTGCGCCTGCCCGCGCTGCGCCAGGACAGCTTCAAAAAGGCGGCGCGGGAAGCGGATACGCGGGCGCAGGGGGCGTTGGATTTGTGAGGGCGCCCCTGTCATCCCCGCGAAAGCTGGGAACGATTGTGGCGGGAGGCCGCCGCTTGCGCCGGGGTGACAGGGCGCGCGCGCCTCACCTTGCAAACCCATCCCCGCGCCTATAGGTTCCGGCGCGACTGCGGGGGCATGGTCCCTGTTACCCTGATCATGAGGTTTTTCGATGTTCATCACCCCCGCTTACGCTCAGGCTGCCGGAGGCGCCGCAGGTGGTGCGGCGTTCGTGCAATTCATCCCTTTGGTCCTGATTTTCGGGATCATGTATTTTCTGCTGATCCGCCCTCAGCAAAAGAAGCTGAAGGATCACCGGGCGATGGTGGATGCGGTGCGGCGCGGTGATCAGGTGATCACGGCGGGCGGCATTATCGGCAAAATCTCGAAAGTCCGCGACGACGGCGAGGTCGAGGTCGAGATTGCCGACGGCGTCAAGGTGCGGGTGGTGAAGTCGACCATCAGCCAGGTGGTGTCCAAAACCGAACCGGCTGCGGCCAATTCGAACTGAGTTTATCCGATCATGCATATGCCCTTGTGGAAGCGCGTCATCATCTGGGGGCTTTGTGCGGCTGCCGTCTTGGTGGCGCTGCCCAACGTCTTTTATTCGCGCGCCGAGCAGCACAATGACGCGGTCGCCGCGGTCGAGAAATCCGGGGTGGAAACCCCGGATCTGGTGGCGGCGCGGGCGATGTGGCCCAGCTGGCTGCCGTCAAAGATCGTCAACTTAGGGCTGGATCTGCGCGGCGGCGCGCATCTTTTGGCCGAAGTGCAGACGGCCGATGTCTATAAGGCGCGGATGGACGGGTTGTGGCCGGAACTGCGCAAGGTTCTGGCCGAAGACCGCGCGACTTTGGGCGGTGTGCGGCGCGCGCCTTCGGCAGGCGATGAGCTGCGGGTGACGATTGAAAAGCCCGAGGCGATGGTCAAGGCGGTGGAATTGGCGAAGTCTTTGTCAAGCCCGGTGGTGACGCTAACCGGGGTCGGACAGAACGATATCGAAGTGCGGGGCGAGGGCAATACCCTGATCCTGACCCTGTCAGCGGTCGAACGTGCGGCCACCGATGACCGCACCTTGCAGCAAAGTCTGGAGATTATCCGCCGCCGGGTTGATGAGGTCGGCACCCGCGAACCGACGATCCAGAGGCAGGGCGCCAACCGCGTGCTGATCCAGGTGCCGGGCATCGGTTCGGCGGCCGAACTGAAGGCGCTGATTGGCACCACGGCGAAGCTGACCTTTCATCCGGTGGTGCGGCGCACGACCAATGCCAACGAGCTGGCGGGTCCGGGGAATATGCTGCTCCCGTCGATCGACGAAGAGGGTGTCTACTATGTTCTGGAGGAAGTGCCGGTGGTGACAGGCGAGGATCTGGTCGATGCACGGCCAGAATTCGACCAAAACTCACAGCCCGCCGTGGGCTTTCGGTTTGATCCGACGGGGGCGCGCAAATTCGGGGACTATACGGCTGAAAATATCGGGCAATTGTTTGCCATTGTGCTGGACAAACAGGTGATTTCCGCGCCGCGGATCAATCAGCATATTCCGGGCGGGTCGGGGATTATTACCGGTAATTTCTCGGTCGAGGAATCAACCAACCTTGCGGTGTTGCTGCGGGCCGGGGCGTTGCCGGCAGCCATGACATTTCTGGAGGAGCGCACGGTAGGGCCGGAGCTGGGCCAGGACAGTATCGACGCGGGCAAGGTTGCGGCGATTGTCGGATTTTGCGCCGTGGTGCTTTACATGATTGCCAGCTATGGCTGGTTCGGGACGATGGCCAGCGTGGCCTTGGCGCTGAACGTGGCGATGATCTTTGCAATTTTTTCGACGATCGGCTCGACGCTGACCATGCCAGGGATTGCGGCGATTGTTTTGACCATGGGGATGGCGGTTGATGCCAACGTGCTGATCTATGAGCGGATCCGTGAAGAATTGCGCAGCGGCAAGGGGCCGGCGCGTGCCATCGAGCTGGGCTTTGAGAAAGCGCTGTCGGCGATTGTCGACTCGAATCTGACGACGCTGATCGCGGCGGCAGTGCTGTTCTTTGCGGGGTCCGGCCCGGTACGTGGCTTTGCCGTGGCGCTGAGCGTTGGCATTGTCACCTCGGTCTATACCGCCGTCTATGTGACCCGGTTGTTCGTGGTGACCTGGTATGGCTGGCGCCGTCCAAAGACGATTGTGGTTTAGGGAAACAGGATCATGGCATTCCGACTGAAACTTGTACCCGAAAAGACCAACATCGACTTTTTCCAATGGGCAAGTCTGACCTTTGGTGGCTCGGTGGCGGCACTGGTGCTGTCAGCGGTGCTGGCGGTGGTCATGGGGCTGAACTTTGGTATCGACTTTCGTGGCGGCACCACGATCCGCACGGAATCGACGCAGACCGTTGATGTCGGTGCCTACCGTGCGGCGCTGACGCCTTTGGGCCTTGGAGATGTGTCGATCACCGAGGTGTTCGACCCGTCGTTCCGCGCCGATCAGCATGTGGCGATGATCCGCATTCAGGCGCAAGACGGGGTCGAGGCGATCACGCCCGAGATTATCACCAGGGTTGAAGCTGCTCTGACCGCGACCGACAAGGCGATCACGTTCCCGTCGGTGGAATCGGTGGGGCCGAAGGTGTCTGGCGAGTTGATCAAAGGCGCGGTTCTGGCCGTGCTGGCGGCCACCTTTGCGATTGTGGTCTATATCTGGCTGCGCTTTGAATGGCAGTTCGCGCTGGGGGCGATGGTGGCGCTGGTGCATGATGTTGGCCTGACCATTGGGGTTTTTGCGTTATTCCAGCTGAAGTTCGATCTGACCATTATCGCGGCCTTGCTGACAATCTTGGGCTATTCGTTCAACGACACCGTCGTGGTTTTCGACCGGCTTCGGGAAAACCTGATGAAATACAAGACCATGCCCTTGCGCGATGTGATGAACCTGTCGGTCAACGAGACGCTGAGCCGGACCTTGATGACATCGGGCACAACGTTGATTTCGCTGGTGGCGCTGTTGATCTTTGGCGGGGATGTGATCCGCGGTTTCGTGTTTGCAATCACCTTTGGGGTGATTGTCGGCACCTATTCGTCGATCTATATTGCCAAGAACATCGTGCTTTATCTTGGGGTAAAGCGCGATTGGACGAAGCCTTCGGATGACATGGATGGCCCAAAAGGCACGCAATACGCCACGGGTAAGTGAGGCGTCCAGTGATCACCCTGACCGAGATCGCGTTTTCCGGCCCGGCCCGGCCGATTGACGGGTACGGGCCGGGGTTCTTTCGGGTCGATGACAAAGTTTTGCACGGCGCGGTTCTGGTCACCCCCGGCGGCGCACGGGTCTGGGCCGGGTTTGAGGATTGTGCGGCCCTTCTGGCCCTTGCCGGGCAGATTGATGTGCTGCTTTTGGGCATGGGGCGCCGCGTCGCCTATGCTGATCCTGACCTTGTGGCCCAGCTGGACGCGGTGGGTATTGGCGTTGAGCCGATGGACAGCCCGGCGGCGGCGCGCAGCTATAATGTGCTGTTGTCCGAGGGGCGCCGGATTGCCGCAGCCCTGCTGCCCGTATGACATGCGACTTTCGGGCGGCGGCCGAATAGGCTAACCCACACAGCATGGAGCTTGTTGTTTCGGATCTTGCTGTCGCGCGCGGCGGCTTGCCTGTGCTTGCGGGCCTGAGCTTTCGCCTGAAGGCAGGCGAGGCTTTGGTGCTGCGCGGGCCGAATGGCATTGGCAAGACCACGTTGCTGCGCACGATTGCGGGCTTACAGCGGCAGCTGTCGGGTGCGATCAGCCTGCCCCCCGAGACTGTTGCTTATGCGGGGCATGCGGATGCGGTGAAATCGGTGCTGACGGTGGCCGAGAATCTGGCGTTCTGGGCGCAGATTTACGGCACCGGAGATATTGCACCCGCCCTGACCGCCTTTGATCTGCTTGGCTTGCGGCACCGTACGGCCAACAGTCTGTCGGCGGGCCAAAAGCGCCGCCTTGGGCTGGCGCGGCTTTTGGTGGCCGGGCGGTCGCTGTGGCTGCTGGATGAGCCGACGGTGTCGCTGGATGCGGCCTCGGTGCAACGGTTTGGGGAGGTGTTGCGAAGCCATCTGGCCGACGGCGGCATGGTGCTGTTGGCCACGCATATTGATCTGGGGCTGTCTGCCGCACAGGTGCTGGACCTTGCGCCCTTTCGGGCCGGCCTGACCACCTTAGAGCAAAACCGCGCGGGCTTTGATGAGGCTTTCACATGATCGCCCTTTTGCGCCGCGATCTGAGGCTGGCGGTTCGGGCCGGGGGCGGCTTTGGCCTGAGTCTGGCGTTTTTCCTGATCGTGACTTTGCTGGTGCCTTTCGGGGTTGGGCCGGACACCGGGCGGCTTGCCCTGATTGCCCCCGGCATTCTTTGGGTGGGGGCACTTTTGGCCTCACTTCTATCGCTTGACCGGATCTTCGCGCTGGATTTCGAGGATGGCACGCTGGAGGTTCTGGCCACTGCGCCGATTCCCATGGAGGCGGTGGCGGTGATCAAGGCGCTGGCCCATTGGTTGACTACAGGGCTGCCGCTGGTGTTGGCGGCCCCGGTCCTGGGGGTGTTGTTGAACCTGCCGGGGGCGGGCTATCCGTGGCTGTTCTGGTCGCTGCTGGTGGGTACACCGGCTTTGTCGGTCATTGGAGCGTTTGGTGCGGCGCTGACCGTGGGGTTGAAGCGCGGCGGTTTGCTCTTGTCGCTGCTGGTTTTGCCGCTTTACGTGCCGACGCTGATCTTCGGGGCGGAAGTGGCGCGGCGCGGGGCGGAAGGGCAGGCGGTGGCAACACCGCTGTTGCTGTTGGCGGGGCTGACGCTGGGGGCGGTGGCGGGCTTGCCCTATGCGGCGGCTGCGGCAATCCGCGTCAATCTGCGCTAGGGCGGAACATGGTATGACGGTGCGCGCGCATGAAGGAAACCGGTGAAGATGTCGATCTGGGAATATGCCAACCCCAAGCGGTTCATGCAAACCTCGGCCTGGGTTTTGCCCTGGGCGACCGGGCTTGCCGTCATCGCTTTGCTCACAGGGTTGATCTGGGGTTTTTTCTTCACGCCCGACGATTACAAGCAGGGATCCACCGTCAAGATCATCTATATTCATGTGCCCGCCGCCCTGATGGCGATCAATGCCTGGGCGATGATGTTGGTCACCTCGCTGATCTGGTTGATCCGGCGGCACCATGTTTCGGCGCTGGCCGCGAAGGCGGCGGCGCCGATCGGCATGACCATGACGCTGATCGCGCTGTTCACCGGGGCGATCTGGGGTCAGCCAATGTGGGGCACCTGGTGGGCCTGGGATCCGCGGCTGACATCCTTTCTGATCCTGTTTTTGTTCTACCTTGGGTATATGGCGCTGTGGGCGGCGATCGAGAACCCGGATTCCGCCGCCGATCTGACATCCGTGCTGTGTCTGGTCGGGTCAGTCTTTGCTTTCCTGAGCCGTTATGCGGTGTTGTTCTGGAACCAGGGCCTGCATCAGGGGGCCAGTCTGTCGCTGGACGGTGAAGATCATGTGGCGGATGTGTTTGCCTATCCGCTCTGGACCTGCATCGCCGGTTTTGGGCTGTTGTTTGTGACACTGGTGCTGGTGCGGACCCGTACCGAGATCCGTATGCGGCGCTTAAGTGCGCTGGAAGCCCGCGAGAGGATGCAGTGATGGTGAGCTTGGGGAAATACGCAGGCACGGTGCTGTCGGCCTACGGCGTGGCGCTGGCGTTGCTGCTGGGGCTGGTGGCGCTGTCGCTGTGGCAAAGTGCCAGGGTGCGGCGGGCCTTGGCGGCGCAGGAGCGCAGGATGGCAGAGAATGGCTAAAATATCACCGCTGATGATCCTGCCGCCGCTGCTGTTCGCCGGGTTGGCGGCGATGTTCCTGTGGGGCATGGGGCGCGAAAACCCCGATGAGCTGCCCTCGATGCTGGTGGGGCATGAGGCGGCCCCGGTGGTCTTGGAGCCCTTGGGGGACGGGGCGCCTTTCACCGATGCCGATCTGCGCGACGGCCGCGTCAAGATCGTGAATTTCTGGGCGTCCTGGTGTGGGCCGTGCCGGGCAGAGCACCCCAATCTGGTGAAGCTGCAAGCCGAAGGTGTTACGATCTTGGGGGTGAACTACAAGGACAAGCCCGAGGCGGCGCTGCGTTTCTTGGCCGAGCTGGGCAATCCTTTTGCGGCGCTGGGGGCCGATAGCAGCGGGCGGATGGGGATTGACTGGGGGCTTTACGGGGTGCCGGAAAGTTTTGTGATCGACGGGGCTGGTAAGGTGATCTTGCGCTTCCCCGGCCCGATCACCGGACGTGTGCTGGAAAGCGATATCCGTCCGGCGTTAATGAAAGCCGCCGCAGAAGAGTGACCCTCCACGGCGGTATGGCTTACTGGAAACGTGAGGCCAGGATCAGCAGGGCAAATCCTGCGAACTCGATCCATGGCAGGCTCGGTATGTATATGCGCAGGCGAAAAGGGCTTTTCATAATGCTCACTAATAAAAAATTATTTTTTCGTGAACCCGTTTTAATAAAAATTTGCGAAATTGATACAAGCAACATTGCCATAGGGTCGCAGTCAGTTGAAAATCAGTGTTTCCGACTTCTTTGTGGTTACTAACTTTTAGACAGGTTTTACGATAACGGCGATGTGATTGCGGCGAAAGCGCCATAAAGCCTACACAATCCTTAACGCCGGTCCGTGGCGGGGTGCAGACAGTCCGCTATGCGATTCTGTCAGGAAGTGTGCGGTGTTTTGCAGGTGCGCCCCGACAAAAGAAAACGCCCCGACCGGCGGGACGGGGCGTTCTCTGCAGCACTCAGGTCTGCGGCGGATAATGTCGCCATTTTCAAAAAATCTTCCCAGAAGTGAACCGGGAGAACTCAGGTCAATCGTGTTGCCAGCATCAACAGGGCAAACCCTGCAAACTCGATCCACGGCATGGTTGGCGTAATATTCAGAGGAATAACTTTGCTTTTCATAAGTTAGTTTTACACCAGATTTTAGTTAAAACAAAGTAAAAACCGATACTTATGGGGTGTCAACAATGAAATTGATTGTTTCTGAGTTCTTTTGGGTTGCTAACTTTTAGACAGGTTTCGGGGCGTTTCGCGGACTTTCAGGCGAAATCGCGTCTGGCGCGAGGCGCGCTGATGGCTGTGTCGGGTCAAAATCTGGTTACTGCGGCGCAGCGGTGAAAAACGGTGGATGAGGGAGGATTCGACCCAATTGAACTGATCCAGCGCGGCGGCATTCGGTGCGGGTTTGCCTGCGCTGGGGCGGAACGGAAAACGCCCCGACCGGCGGGACGGGGCGTTCTCTGGAGGATTAGTCCGGCGGCGGAAATTGCCACTTTTCTTTTCAACTTTCGGCCAGGACATGAATAACCCCTGCCGACTTAAACTAAATTTCTGCCTCGGTCTGCGGGGCAAATCCCGCGTCGCTGATCCTTGGCTTTCGTCGCTTTCGTTACCGTTCAATGTCGTGTCGTTCTATGGGTTTACTCTACGCTAACTTACACGAAACCCCAAGAAGATACGGTTACCAAACCCCGCAGGGGGTCGAAATTCATTGTTTCACACTCTCTCAGGGTTACTAACTTTTAGACAGGTTTTGGGGGGTACAGAGGGTTTTCGGGCCCAATATCGGAAACCTGCTGCTTTGACGGCGTTAACCCTGCATGCCGAAGCAGAGGTTAAAATGGGACGATTCCAGCGGGGATTCGGGCTCAAAGCGCCCCTTCATGCCCCGGCGCCGTCTTGGGCATTGGCACGCCAAAAAACGCCCCGGCACGGTGCCGGGGCGCAGTGTTTTCAAAACCGCCCAGGTGGTCAGCTTTGGGCGAGGTTGCGCAGCACATAGTGCAGCACGCCGCCGTGTTCGACGTATTCAATCTCGACTTCGGTATCGATCCGGCATTTCACTGGCACGGTTCTTTCGCTGCCGTCGGCGTAGCGGATCTGCAATGGCACCAGGCTGAGCGGTTTAAGGCCCTGTGCCAATCCGATGATCGAGATGACCTCGCCGCCCTTCAGCTTCAGGGTTTTGCGGTTTTCACCATTGGTGAATTCGAACGGGATGACGCCCATGCCGACAAGGTTGGAGCGGTGGATACGCTCAAAGCTTTCGGCGATCACCGCCTTGACGCCCAGAAGATTGGTGCCTTTGGCCGCCCAGTCGCGGCTGGAGCCCGCACCATACTCAACGCCCCCGAAGATCACCAAAGGCGTTCCCGCCTGCTGGTAGGCCATCGAGGCATCGTAGATCGAGGTCTGCGCGCCGTCAGGTCCAAGCGTATAGCCGCCCTCAACCCCGTCCAGCATTTCGTTCTTGATGCGGATATTGGCGAAGGTGCCGCGCATCATCACTTCGTGGTTGCCACGGCGAGAACCATAGGAATTGAAGTCGGCAGGTTTGACCTGGCGATCGGAAAGATATTGGCCGGCAGGGGTGGTGGATTTGAACGATCCGGCGGGGCTGATGTGGTCGGTGGTGATCATATCGCCCAGAAGCGCCAGAACGCGGGCGCCGCTGATATCGCTGATCGTGCCCTTGTTTTTGGACATGCCGCGGAAATAGGGCGGGTTCTGGATATAGGTCGAGGTGGGCGGCCAGTCGTAGGTTTCCGATTCCGTGACCTTGACCGCCTGCCATTTGGCATCGCCCTTGAAGACATCGGCGTATTTCTTTTGGAACGCCGCGCGGGTGACAGTCAGTTCGACCAGATCGGCGATTTCCTTGGTGGTGGGCCAGATGTCCTTAAGGAAGACCGGCTTGCCGTTGCTGCCCGTGCCCAAAGGCTCGGTGGTCAGGTTGATGTTCATGTCACCGGCAAGGGCATAGGCCACCACCAAGGGCGGTGAGGCCAGATAGTTGGCGCGCACATCGGGACTGATGCGGCCCTCAAAATTGCGATTGCCGGACAGGACGGCGGCGGCCACCAGATCGCCTTCGGCAATCGCCGCCGAAACTTCGGGTTGCAAGGGGCCGGAGTTGCCGATGCAGGTAGTGCAGCCATAGCCCACGAGGTTGAAGCCGATGGCATCAAGATCGGTTTGCAGGCCCGCCGCTTCCAGATATTCGGAAACCACCTGAGAGCCGGGGGCCAGCGAGGTTTTCACCCAAGGCTTACGGCTCAGACCCAGCGCCCGGGCCTTGCGCGCCACCAGCCCGGCGCCGATCATCACATAAGGGTTCGAGGTATTGGTGCAGGAGGTGATCGAGGCGATCACCACCGAACCGTCGCGCAGCTTGTAGGTTTCACCCGCCACTGCCACCGATTTGCGGACGTCGATGGGTTTGGTATGGTTTGGGCCTTCGTCCGCCATGGACTTGGCGTCGGCGCTGGCATCGACGCCGCGATAGTCGCTGACGACCTTGTAGAAGCCCTGTGCGGCTTCGGTCAGTGGTGTGTAGTCTTGCGGGCGTTTCGGGCCGGAGATGGCGGGCACGATGGTGCCCATGTCGAGTTCCAGCGTCGAGGTGTAGATCGGCGCATAGTCCGGCCCGCGCCACATGCCGTTAGCGCGCGCGTAAGCTTCGACCAATGCCACCCGCGCCGCATCCCGGCCGGTGCCGTGCAGATAGCGCAGGGTTTCATTGTCGATCGGGAAGAAGCCGCAGGTGGCGCCGTATTCCGGGGCCATATTGGCGATGGTGGCGCGGTCGGCCAGTGGCAGGTGATCCAGACCCGCGCCATAGAATTCGACGAATTTGCCCACGACACCGTGTTTGCGCAGCATCTGGACGACCTTCAGCACCAGATCGGTGGCGGTCGTGCCCTCCATCATCGTGCCGGTGAGTTTGAAGCCGACGACTTCGGGGATCAGCATCGACACCGGCTGGCCCAGCATCGCGGCTTCCGCCTCGATCCCGCCAACGCCCCAGCCAAGAACGGCAAGGCCGTTGACCATGGTGGTATGGCTGTCGGTGCCGACCAAGGTATCGGGATAGGCGACTTCGACGCCGGTCTGGTCGGTGTCGGTCCAGATGGTCTGGGCCAGATACTCAAGGTTCACCTGATGGCAGATACCGGTTCCGGGCGGGACCACGCGGAAGTTCTTGAAGGCGTTCTGGCCCCATTTCAGGAACACATAGCGTTCCATGTTGCGCGCGTATTCCAGATCGACGTTCATCTGGAAGGCGCGGGGGGTGCCGAACTCGTCGATCATCACCGAATGGTCGATGACCAGATCAACCGGGTTCAGCGGGTTGATTTTTTGGGCATCGCCGCCCAAAGCCTTGATCCCGTCGCGCATTGCGGCAAGGTCGACCACGGCGGGAACGCCGGTGAAATCCTGCATCAACACCCGGGCCGGGCGATAGGCAATTTCGCGCGGGTTCTGGCCGCCCTTGGCCCCCCATTCGGCAAACGCCCTGATGTCATCCACTGAAACGGTGCGGCCGCCGTCTTCGAACCTCAGCATATTCTCAAGCACGACTTTCAATGCTGCGGGCAGGCGCGAGAAGTCGCCAAGTCCTGCGGACTGCGCCGCCGGGATCGAGTAATAGGCAATAGTTTCCCCCCCGGCGGTCAGGCTGCGGCGGGTTTTGGCGGTATCGGTTCCAGTGACGACGGTCATAGGCTTCTCCCTTCAGGGCGCGCGGTCGGCGTTTAACGCACAAAGGCTAATGCCGCATCAACGCGCGGCGATCAAGAGGCGTTTGCGCAATTGTATACCAATGTATGCAGAATGACAACCTTCGCGACCGCCGATTGGCGAAACCCAGCGCAAGCGGGCAAATTTCTCACGAAAACTTGCGCAAATGGGGGGCAGGCTTGATTGGCCAAAGCCTGCGGGTTTGCGTAGCGTAAAGGGAAATTCAAGCCAGCAATCGCGCGGGCGACCAAAATACCGGATAAAAATCATGCGCAGACTATTTCTTGCACTGGCCACCGCCTTGACCTTGCCGGGGGCTGTGCAGGCGCAATCGACGGAACATCCGGTGGTGGTCGAGCTTTATACCTCGCAAGGATGTTCCTCATGTCCACCTGCCGATGCGGTCTTGGCCGAAATTGCCGGACGCAAAGGTGTTATCGCTTTGGCGCTGCATGTCGATTACTGGGACTATATAGGTTGGAAAGACACCTTCGGCAGCAAGGCAAATGCGACACGCCAGCGCGCCTATGCGATTTTTGCCGGTGAATCAATGATTTACACGCCGCAGTTGGTGGTGAATGGCAGCGAGAAGCTGGTTGGCACCGATGTCGCGACGCTTGAGCGGTTGCTGAATGCCGCAGGTGGCAGCACGGCGCATGGGCCGCTGATTGAGCTGACGCGAAATGGCGGCGCGCTGAAGGTCAGGGCGACGTCACCCAGACCGCTGCCGGATGGAACGCTTGTGCAGCTTGTGCGCTACACGCCCTCTGCTGCCGTTGCCATCAAGCGCGGCGAAAACGCCGGACGGACAATTACCTACACCAATATTGTGACCAGTTGGGAAAAGGTGGCAACCTGGAACGGGCAGGGGACACTGAACCTGGACCTGAGCGCCAGCGGCGAGGAGCCAGCGGTGGTGATCATTCAGGAACCGGGGCCGGGGGCGATTTTGGCCGCGGCGGTCGCGCGCTAACGGCGGCACCTTACTTCCAGCGGCGGTGAATCCAGAGCCATTGGCCGGGGTTGGCACGAACCCGGTCAGCAAGGCTGCTATTCAGGGTTTGGGTCATTGTTACCGGATCGCCGGGCGGTAAGGGGGCTTCCATGTCGATGGCAAAGGACAGGCCATCCGGCTGGCGCGTGGCGTAAAACGGGATCAATGCCGCGCCATACCGCAAGGACAGCTGCGCCGCCGACAGCGAGGTGGCTGCGGGGTGGCCAAGAAAATCGAGCATCTCGCCATGCACGACATTTTGATCGAACAGCAACACAAGCTGCCCCCCGGCCTTCAGGTGTCGCACAAAGTTCGCTGTGCCGCGGGGGCCTTGGGCGAAAACCGGCCCGCCGAAAGCCTCCATGGTGCGCACGTAATGTTCGTTGAAAAACGCATTGCGCATCGGTCGATATAGCCCGCCAATGTGAAACCCGCGCGCCACCAGCGCCGCCCGCGCCGCTTCATAATTGCCAAAATGACCAGATACCAGAATAGCCGGGCGCCCCTCGGCCCGTGCCGCCTCAAGTGCCGCAAGGCCGGGGCCGCTGATCGGGACAGTCGCCATGCGCGCCATGAAATCTACGGTCGAATAATTTTCGATCAATGTGCGCCCGGCATTTTCGCAGGTTTCGTCGGCAATGCGGCGCCGGTCGGACGGGCTAAGGTGCGGCAGGACTCGTGCCAGATTGACTAGGGCTCTTTTTCGATATCCCGCGACGGGCGCAATCACCTTGCGCGTCACCCATCCGACGAAAGGTATGCGCGCGACATAGGGCAGGGCCAGTGCCAGCCTGATCACCAGGCGCATAAAGGCGTTTGCGGCAAAATCCGCCGTAACCTGACTATTTGACCTGTCGCGCGCCATGCCGTGATCTGTTGTCCCTGAGGCCTATTGTTGCTTGGCGTCTGCGGCGTTCCGCACGTTCTGGTGCCAGACATAAAGTCCCGCACCCACGATCACAAGCGCCCCGACGATGGTAATGGCATCCGGCCGCTCGGCAAAAAACAAAAGCCCCCAAAGCGTGGCCAGAACGATGCCGATGTAGCCTAATGGCGCAATGATTGCCGCTGCTGCCAGCGCATAGGCGCGGATCATGCAAAGCTGGGCCAGTGTCCCTAACATCCCGATGAGGATAAACCCCCATAGATCCCTAAGGGCAACGGGTTCCCAGACAAACGGCAGAATCGCCGAGGTGATGACCGTCCCAAAAAGTGCTGCATAAATCAGCGAGGTCCACAGACTTTCATCCGGCCCCATCGCCCGGGTGATAAGCGCGAACCCCGCAAAGGAAAAGGCGCAGGCCAGCGGCAGCAGGGCGGCCAGCGAAAACACCTCTGAACCGGGGCGGATGATGATCAGCGCGCCCAAAAGCGCGACGAGTACAGCGGCCACCTGGCGGATGCCGATTTTCTCGCGCAAAAACAGCGCGGCACCCAAGGTGATCAACAAAGGGCTGGTGTCGGCGATCGCTGTCGCTTCGGCCAGACCAATGTGCGAGAGGGACAGGAAGAACAGTGCGGAGGTCGCGAATTGCAGGATCGAGCGGGCGCCCTGAAGGCCGGGATTGCGGGTTCGCAACACTGATGCAAGGCGTGGGGCGACGATGACTGCCAAAATCGCAGTTTGGCCGGCATAGCGGGTCCAGACCACCTGAAGCGGATGATATCCTTGCAAGATCAGATGCTTGGCCAATGCGTCCATCAGGGTGAAAATCCCAATGGCAGCCAGATTCAAAAGAATACCCTGAGCAGTGGCGGAGGCGCGGGTGAAGGTGCGTTTCATTATTGCCGGACCCTAGGCATTTCCGGTGAAAGTGGAAACCGCTTTCAAAGCCCGATCCCGGTCTTTTTTCAGCGGGGTTTGCGATACGGCGGCATGAAAATCGCCGCCCCGATATGGGACGGCGACTTGGCTTGCTTGTCGGGGAGTGTAATCAGAACCCGGCTTTGATCTTTTCAAACTCGGCGAGCTGTTTTTCGCGCAGGCTTGTCGCGTTCGGGGTCTGCGCCAGAACCGGAACTGTCACCTCGCCAAGGCCCGCCGCTTCGACAACGGCCGGATCCATTGCCGCCATTGCCGGGATGCTGGCATGGCCATAGCCGATGGCCTCGATCAGCGCCGGGGCGGCATCGTTTCGCAGCCAGGAATTGACGAAATCATAGGCTTTGTCTTCTTTCCCAGGGGCATCCTTCATATTGACCATGCCGCAGAACCAGGTCGAGATGCCTTCTTTCGGGGCGCGCTGAAAGCCAACCGGGTAGTTGTCTTGCTTGAGGTAGTTCACCCCGTCGTTCCACGACCAGGCGATCAGCACTTCGCCCGAGGCCATGATCTGGCTCATTTCGGCCGGGTCGTTCCAGTAGGACCGGATATTCGGGTGGACGGTGCGCAGCCAGGCGGCGGCGGCGGCGAATTGTTCATCGCTGATTTCGGTCCAGTCGGTGACGCCGGTGGCGAGGTAGGCAAGCGCCCAAACATCATCCGACGAGTTCGGCAAAGACACGCGGCCTGCGTATTTCGGATCGGCAAAGACCTGAAGCGAGGCCACGTCCTCGACCGGGACTTCATCGGTGTTATAGGCAATCGCGGTGACGCCCCAGTCGGTCGGCAAGTACCACACGCCGCCATCATCCTGGAACACTTTCGAATTCAGGAACTTCGGATCAATGTTGGCAAAGTCCGGGATTTTCGCGATGTCCCAGGGCTCAATCAGCCCGGCCTCGCGGTATTTTGAGACCATCTGCGAACAGGGATGTGTCACATCGGCCTTGAAGCCAGAGGCGACCTTCTGAAAGGCTTCGTCATCAGAGCCGAAAAACGTATAGGTCGGACCGTCGCCATTCTTTTCCTTGTAGGCAGCCGTCAGGCCATCGACTTCGAACCCGGCCCAATCAAGGACCAGAAGGTCGGGATCCGCTGAAAAGGCAGGTGCGGTAAGTGAAATTGTAAAGAACGACGCTGCGAGCAGCAGGTTGCGTTTCATGGTGACTCCGGAGTGAGTGGGGTTAAGTCGATAAGAAGATCGGTTTATGCTAGTCCTAAGTGGCGTTTTCGTTCAAGCATGACCTTTGGTCAGGCATGCTCGGGATCAAGGTCTCGTCGTCACAGGGGTGCGGTAGTGCGCCGTCGCTGGGTCTTGAGGGCCGAGGGTTCGTCGGACAGCGCCGTAAGGGTACGGCGCTGTCATTATCGGTGCAGATCTATCAGAAGCCTGCCTTGATTTTTTCGAATTCTGCCAACTGCCGCTTGTCCAACGCCGGGTCTTTCGGTGTCTGGGCAAATATCGGTGCGGCGATTGGCGCAAGCCCGGATTTGGCAAGCTTTTCAGGCGCGATCAACGCCATGCCTTGGGTATTGGAATGACCAAAACCCTGCGCATCAAAAAGTGCTACGGCCGCATCGGGGCGCAGCCAGGAATTCATGAAATCATAGGCTTTGTCTTCATTTCCGGGTTGATCCTTGAAGTTCACAAACCCGCAATACCACGTCGAAGAACCTTCCTTGGCCTCGCGCTGAAAGGCGATCGGGTGGCCTTCGTTGGCCAGCGCAACGGCAGCGTCGTTCCAGGCCCAGGCAATCACCACCTCGCCCGAGGCCATGAACTGCTCGACCTCGCCGGGGTCGTTCCAATAGGCGCGGGTATTGGCATTGGCCAGCCGCAGCCACGCAGCCGCGGCCGCGAACTGTTCGTCGGTAATTGCCGACCAGTCGGTTACCCCGGTGGCAAGATAGGCAAGCGGCCAGACATCATCGGAGCCATTTGGCAATAACGTGCGGCCCTGAAATTTCGGGTCAACAAAGACCTGCAAGCTTGCGACATCTTCGGCGGTGACTTCTTCGGTATTGTAGAGGATGGCCGTCACCCCCCAATCGGTTGGCAAGAACCACACGCCACCGTCATCCTGGATGGTGGTAGAATTCAGAAAACTTGGGTTGATGTTGGCATAGTCCGGGATCTTCGAGATATCCCAGGGTTCGATCAGGCCGGCCTCGCGGTATTTAGCTACCATCGGCGAGCAGGGATGCCCGACGTCGGGTCGAAAACCGGAAATGACCTTTTGAAAGGCTTCTTCGTCGGAGCCGAAGTAGGAAAAGGTCGGGTCATCCCCGTTCTTTTCCTTGTAGGCGGCGTAAAGTGCGTCAACTTCGAGTCCGGCCCAGTCGAGGACCAGCAATTCCGGATCTGCAGCGCGCAGCGGCGTGGTCAGCGTCAGAGTGAGAATGAATGCGGGGATCAGGAGGCGGTTGCGACGTGGCATCGGGTACTTCTCCAATAATATGATCAAATATTAGGGCGGGGCGGTCTTTTCAGCAAGGAAATTTTTTGCCGGACCGGCAGGGTGGAAAAATATGTTGCTTAGCAGCGGGTTCGGGGGATTTTGCATTCTCGTTTTCAAGATGTTCGGCTAGCCTGATGCCGATTCTTATGTGCATGGGGTGATCGTTTGACTCTCGACCTTAAATTTGTCCGCGCCCAGTTTCCGGCCTTTGCGCTGCCGGGGCTGAAAGATCAGGCCTTTTTCGAAAACGCCGGCGGTTCTTATGCCTGCGGGCAGGTCATTGACCGGCTGACTCGGTTCTATCGGGAACGCAAAGTGCAGCCCTACGCCCCCTATGCGGCCGCTCTGGCCGGGGGCGCAGAAATGGACGAGGCGCGCAGGCGGTTGGCGGCGCTGATGGGAGTGATGGCGGATGAGCTGAGCTTTGGCCCTTCGACCACTGCCAATACCTATGTGTTGGCGCAGGCCTTTCGCCGCTGGCTGAAACCCGGCGCGGCAATTGTGGTGACAAATCAGGATCACGAGGCCAATTCCGGGCCGTGGCGGCGGTTGGCTGAGGAAGGGATCGAGATCCGCGAATGGCAGATCGACGCGGAAACCGGGCATCTGGACCCGGCGCGTCTGGCGCCTTTGCTGGCGGATGGCAAGGTCGCGCTGGTCTGTTTCCCGCATTGCTCGAACGTCGTGGCCGAAATCAATCCGGTGGCCGGGATCGTGGCGATGGCCCATGCGGCAGGCGCGGTCACTTGTGTGGACGGGGTCAGTTATGCGCCGCACGGGCTGCCGGATGTGGGGGCGCTGGGGGCGGATATCTATCTGTTTTCCGCCTATAAGGTCTACGGCCCGCATCAGGGGGTCATGGTGATCCGCGAAGATCTGGGGATGCGCTTGCCCAATCAGGGGCATTATTTCAACGCCAATGATCTTTATAAGCGCTTCACGCCCTCCGGGCCGGATCATGCGCAAATCGCCGCTTCGGCAGGGATGGCGGATTACTTCGAGGCGCTGCATGCGCAGCATTTCGCCCCTGAACCCGATGCCGCCAGGCGCGGCAGCGCGGTGCATGATCTGTTGCGCGCCCATGAGGTGGTCCTTTGCCAACCGCTCTTGGATTATCTGGCGGCGCGCAATGATCTGCGGCTGATCGGGCCGCGTGATGCCGCCCGAAGGGCGCCGACGGTGGCGGTGGCACTCGACCGCGACGCGGAGCCGGTGTCGGCGGCACTGGCGGCGCAGGGCATCAATTGCTGGGCCGGAGATTTTTATGCGGTGCGACCGCTGACGGCACTGGGGGTGGATCCTGGCCGCGGGGTGCTGCGCCTGTCGATGGTGCATTATACCAGCCCCGAAGATGTGGCCCGTCTGATACGAGCGCTCGACCGGGTGTTGTGAGGGCAAGGGGGGCGCTGCCCCCGGTTCCCGCCCGGGGCGGGACCTCCCCCCGGAGTAGTTTTGCAAAGAAAAAGCCAAAAGGGATAGGATGAGCGATGCGCCGGTAATCATGTGGTTTCGCCGCGACTTGCGGCTGGAGGATCATGTGGCTTTGACGGCGGCGCTGGGGTCGGGGCGGCCGGTCATACCGCTGTTCATCCATGATGAAACGGTCATGTCACTGGGGGCGGCGGCGAAGTGGCGGTTGGGGCTTGGGGTTGCGGAATTCGGCCGCGTTGTCGGGGCGATGGGGTCGCGGCTGATTTTGCGGCAGGGGGCGGCGCTTGCGGTGCTGCAAGAGCTGGTGGCAGAGACCGGTGCGCAGGCGGTGTATTGGACGCGCTACTACGCACCCGATCATATTGCCCGCGATAACGCTGTGAAAGCGGTGCTGCGGGAGACCGGGATCGAGGCGCACAGTTTTGCCGGGGCCCTGCTGTTTGAGCCGGGAACCGTGCGCAGTGGGGCGGGCACGCCTTATAGTGTTTTTACACCTTTCTGGAAGGCGATCCGCGACCGCGATCCCGGCGCGCCGCTGGCAGCACCGGGGCGGTTGCCGGGGCCGCGGATCTGGCCGAGGTCTGAGGCGTTGGACGATTGGGCGATGGGCCGGTCGATGGGCCGGGGGGCCGGGGTGGTTGGCCGCCACGTGCGGGTGGGCGCGGCGGCGGCGTCAGACAGGTTGACAGGTTTTTTGGAGCAGCGGATCGGACACTACGCGACGGGGCGGGACTTTCCGGGGCAGGAGGTGACCTCGGGGCTGTCGGAAAATCTTGCCTGGGGCGAGATTTCGGCGCGCAAGATCTGGCAGGAGCTGCGCCGCCACCGGGAGGTTGTTGGCGACATAACGGCGGCGGAGAAGTTCTTGTCAGAGCTGGGCTGGCGCGAATTTTCCTGGCATCAGTTGGTGCAGCATCCGCAGATGGCCACGCAGGCGTGGCGGGCCGGCTGGCAGGCGTTTCCGTGGCGCGGGGAGTCGGGTCTGGCGGAAGCCTGGCGGCGCGGGATGACCGGTGAGCCGTTTGTTGATGCGGCCATGCGCGCCCTCTACGTCACCGGGCGCATTCATAACCGGGCGCGGATGGTGGCGGCATCGTATCTGACCAAGCAGCTCTTGACCGATTGGCGGATCGGGCTGGCATGGTTTGCGGACTGTCTGATTGATTGGGATCCGGCGGCCAACGCGTTGGGCTGGCAATGGGTGGCCGGATCCGGCCCCGACGCAGCCCCCTATTTTCGGGTGTTCAACCCGGCGACCCAGGCGGAGAAGTTTGACGCCCAGGGCATCTACCGGAACCGTTTTTTGGGCACCGGGCAGGCGCCGCCCGGGCAAGAGGCAGAGGAGTGGTATGAGGCCATGCCCCTCAGCTGGGGCATGGCCCGCGCCAACCCGTATCCCCCCCGCTTGGTGTCTTTGGCGCAGGGGCGGGCGACGGCCTTGCAGGCCTATGCGGGGTTCCAAAAACGCGATCAATGAATTTCTTGCCCGGAGCCGCCGCAGTTTGCTAATGTTTTTGCAAACCGGGGGTGAAACCATGGAAGTTTTGCACACGACTGATGGGCAAAGCGGTCTGCCGCGCTATTTCGGGCAGGTTTTCCGTGTCGCCAAAACCTTGAAGAATGGCCGGCTTGATTTCGTGTTGGCGGATGGGCGGCGCTTTCGGGCCGAGGGCGAGCATCCCGGTCAGGTTGCCGAAATTCTTGTGCAGGATCCTGACATATTCGCGCGGCTGATCCGCGAGGGCGATCTTGGGTTCAGTGAGGCCTATCTGGAGGGCGGATGGTCGACGCCCGACCTGCAAGCCTTCATGGATCTGGTTCATGCCGACAATCAGTCGGTCTACGATGGGTTTCCGGGCATGGGACTGGTGCGGGTATTTGAGCGTTTGCGCCATGTTTTGCGGACCAATACCAAGCGCCAGGCGAAAAAGAACATTGCCCGTCACTATGACCTCGGGAATGATTTCTATGCACTTTGGCTGGATCAAAGCATGACCTATTCATCGGCATTGTTTCGGTCGGGCCAGGAAAGTCTGGAGGCGGCGCAGCGGGCGAAATATGCCTCAATGGTTGATCGAATAGGGGCAAAACCCGGCGAGCATGTGCTGGAGATTGGTTGCGGCTGGGGGGGATTTGCCGAATACGCGGCGGGCGAGCGCGGGTTGCGGGTCACTGGGCTGACAATCTCCAAGGCTCAGCAGGGCTTTGCCGTGGCGCGGATGCAGCGTCTGGGTCTTTCGGACCGGGTCGAGATCAAGTTGCAGGACTACCGCGATGAGACGGGGCGCTATGATGGCATTGCCTCGATCGAGATGTTTGAAGCGGTGGGTGAAAAATACTGGCCGGTCTATTTCGATACGCTGCGGGAGCGGTTGAACCCCGGACGGAAGGCGACTTTGCAGATCATAACCTTGGAGGAGCGCCGTTTTGAGGTCTATCGAAAGGGCGTTGATTTTATTCAAAAACACATTTTTCCAGGCGGCATGCTGCCATCCCCCACGGCCCTGAGCGCCGAAATTCGCCGGGCAGGGCTTTGTCTGGTCGGGTCGCTTGAATTTGGGGAAAGCTATAGTCAGACGCTCAGGCGCTGGCACGGGGTTTTCAATGACCGATGGGACGAGGTGGCGCGGATGGGCTTTGACGAGCGTTTCCGGCGGATGTGGAATTTTTACCTGACCTCTTGCGCCGGGGCTTTTCACGGCGGAAACTGCGATGTGACGCAGATAACCGTACAAAGGCCAGTGACCTAGATGCCCACCGCCGCCAAGTTGTTCGCAGCCTTCGCCCTTGCTGCCGTGACCTTTTTCACGGCGCAGGTTTTCATGCCGCATATGGAGGAGGGAACGCAGTTCGGGGCCTTCGTGCCGATATCCACGCTGATTGGCCTGGTGTGCGGTTGGCGCGTGCTGGGGCCAGAGGCCGGGCGCGGTATGTGGTCGTCGGCCAATGCCGGCTTCAAGGCGGCGATGATCGCAGCGGTCTTGGCCTTGTTCATATTTTCTACGGAAGAGATGTTGGTTCTGGCCTTTCGGCGCAGCTATGACGGGCCTGGGGAGGCAATCATCGGGGTTGTCAAACTTTCGGTGGATTTCATTCAGAAAATGTTTGTGCCTGATGTGCTTATCGTGCTGTTCGGGGGCGGCGCCCTGGCGGGATGCCTGAGCGAGTGGGCCGCCCGAAGATGGCGATAGTGTAAGGGCGATTCAGTGACGGCGTATTTTTTCTATGGCACGTTGTGCCATCTGCCTTTGCTGTCCGCAGTGCTTGGATACAGCCCAAAAGTGGTGCCGGCGGTTTTACCGGGGCATTCCGTCTTCCGGGCGGCAGGCGAAGCCTTTCCGATGATTGCCGTCGGGGGCGCCGGGGCTGAGGGGATTCTTGCGCCGGACCTCAGCGATACGGATGTCGCGCGGCTGGACTTTTATGAAGGCGGCTTTGGCTATCACACCCGCGAACTTTTGGTGTTTGGGCCGGATGGCAAGGGCCAGGTCGGGCAGGTCTATTTCCCGGAAGCGGATTTGTCTGTGGCCGGAGATGTCTGGAACCTGGCAGATTGGGCGGCGCGCTGGGGGGCAACCGTAGTTGCGACAGCTGCGGATTTTATGGCGCAGTATGGCCACGGTTCCTCTGGCGCTTTGCGGCAACGCTACGGGCAGATGCTGGTTCGGGGTGGCGCACGGGTTCGCGCGGCAGGGGTGCGATCCGGGACGCACGGTCTGAGACGGCGGACAACGCTGGGCGATGTTATGCGCCATGATCTGCGCCACCCCTATTCTGCGTATTTTGCGGTTGAAGAACATGATCTGAGTTATCGGCGCTTTGATGGCACCATGAGCCCGGTGTTGAACCGGGCGATTTTCATTTCCGGCGATGCCGCCGTGGTCTTGCCCTATGATCCGGTCCGCGACCGGGTGATGGTGATTGAACAGTTCCGGGCCGGGCCTTACGGGCGCGGCGATGCGAACCCCTGGCTGATCGAGGCGGTGGCGGGGCGTATCGACGGCGGCGAAACCCCTGAGGCGGCGGCGCGGCGCGAGGCGGAGGAAGAGGCGGGGCTGGTGCTCAGCGCGCTGTTGCCGGGGCCAAGGTACTATCCGTCGCCCGCGGCGAAAGCCGAATACATCTATTCCTTTGTCGGCCTTGCCGATTTGCCGGATGAAGCCGCTGGTTTTGGCGGGCTTGAAGCGGAGGCGGAAGATATCCGCAGCCATGTCATCGCGTTTGAGCGGCTGATGGCTTTGGTGGCATCGGGTGAGGTCGACAATGCGCCGCTGATCGTGCTGGCCTATTGGTTGGCGGCCAAACGCCCGGAACTGCGCGCCGCAATCTGAGGTCCGGCTGCATTTTGCGCCAGCCTCGGGCAACCCGTGCAAAAGACCGCCGAATTCTTGCCTGGGCCGCACTGGTGCGCTCGACATTGCCGTTCTGGCAAGACCCAAGGGCTTGAGGTCTTCGACGCCGCGTCCTAGGAATGTGACACGTCACAGGAGGGTGGTCCCATGCGGATATATAGCGACTTGGCCGATGCCGTGGGCAAGACCCCTTTGATCCGGCTGAATAAGGCCAGTGAGATGACCGGCTGCGAGATCCTCGGCAAGGCCGAATTTCTCAATCCCGGCCAGTCGGTCAAGGATCGTGCCGCCCTCTACATCATTCGCGATGCGGTGGCCACGGGGCGGCTCAGGCCGGGGGGGACGATTGTCGAAGGCACGGCCGGGAACACCGGGATCGGGCTGGCATTGGTGGGATCGTCGATGGGCTTCAAGACTGTCATCGTCATTCCCGAAACCCAAAGCCAGGAAAAGAAAGACATGCTGCGGCTGGCGGGGGCGGAACTGGTGCAGGTGCCAGCGGCACCCTATTCAAATCCGAACAATTATGTGCGGTACTCTGGTCGCTTGGCCGAAAAACTTGCACAAACCGAACCAAACGGCGCTATCTGGGCCAATCAGTTTGACAATGTCGCCAACCGCATGGCGCATTTTGAAACCACCGGGCCCGAGATCTGGGAGCAGACCGGCGGCAAGGTTGACGGCTTTGTCTGCTCGGTGGGTTCGGGAGGTACTTTGGCCGGATTGGCGATGGCCTTGCAGCCCAAAGGCGTCAAGGTGGCGCTGGCGGATCCCGACGGCGCGGCGCTGCACAGTTTCTACACGTCCGGCGTGTTGAAATCCGAAGGCTCGTCGATCACCGAAGGCATCGGCCAAGGGCGCATCACCGCCAACCTCGAAGGGATCACCCCCGATATGTCTTTCCGTATTCCCGACAGCGAGGCTCTGCCCATCGTCTTTGATCTGCTGGCCGAGGAAGGCCTTTGCCTGGGCGGATCGTCGGGTATCAACGTCGCAGGCGCTGTGCGTATGGCGCGGGTTATGGGGCCGGGGCATACCATCGTCACCATCTTGTGCGACTATGGCAACCGCTATCAGTCCAAGCTGTTCAACCCCGACTTCCTGCGCGCCAAAGGATTGCCGGTACCCGATTGGCTGGACCGCGCCCCCCAAGATTTGCCGAGTGTTTTCGAGGGATGATGCGCGCCGTCCGATGTCTTCTTCTGGGGGTGGTCCTGGCGCTGCTGGCGCCCGGTCTGGCGGGTTTTGCGCCGGATATGGCCTTGGCACAAGACGCCGAGGGGATCGACTATGCCGCGTGGGAAAAGGATGCCGTCACCGCCGAAGAGGTGATCACGGCGGCCCGCGCATCCTCGGCGGCTATGGAAGACATGCGCGCCCGTATTGTGGTGTGGCGCGCCAGGTTTGATACCGCCAAGGCAACCAACACCGCGCAGATTGAAACACTTAAAAACCAGATACTGGCACTGGGGGCCGCCCCTGCTGCGGGGGCGTCGGAATCGCCCGAAATCGCCAAGCGGCGGCGTGAGCTGACTGAAATATTGTCGCGCCAGCAAGCTCCCGGTCTGGCGGCGGTGGAAGCCTTTAGCCGGGCAGACGGTATTGTCCGGCAAATTGATACGCTGATCCGGGTTCGGCAGGCCGATGCCTTGTTGCGTCTGCTGCCATCGCCAGCGAACCCTTTGCACTGGCCATCGGGGGCGGCGGTATTGAGCCAGGGCGTCAAGACGCTGTGGACGGAAGTGGATCAAGCCTGGGCCAACCCGGCCCGCCGAACCCAACTGAGCAACAATCTGCCCTTGATCGCGGTTTGCTTTGGATTGGCAGTCTTGTTGATGCTGCGCGGCTTTGGGTTCATGGAAAAGCTGTCCCGCCGCTTGCAGGACCGCGCGACATTGCGGGCGCGGCATTTGGTTGCGGCGTTTGTGTCTTTGGGTCAGATCGCGGTGCCAATTGTTGGTATGGTGCTTTTGGTCATCGGGATTCTTGCCTCGGGCATTACCGGGCCCAGGCTGGAAGCCTTGGTCGGGGCTTTGCCGAATGCAGCGTTTTCCTTCTTTGCGGCGCGCTGGCTGGCAAGTTGGCTGTTCCCGGCAGACCTCCGGATCGAGGGAATGCGTCTGACCGAACGTCCGGTGGAGGCGCGCTTCCACGTCACCATGATTGGTATGATGGTGGCGTTCGAGGCGTTTCGCAACGCCTTTACCACCGAAGTGCGCCCGCCGTTGTCGCAGGCGGCACAAGCGGTCTGGTTGGCGCCTGCGGTTTGTGTGGTGGCGATTTTCCTGTTCCGTCTGGGTCTGCTGTTGCGGCGGCAAAAGCCCAATGACGGCGGCTTGCCGGGGGGCGAGGCGCTGTTGTTCCGCAGCCGGATGATTTCATTGGCCGGAACGGCGATGGCGACGGTGGCGGTCATTGCCCCGATTCTGGCGCTGATTGGCTATGTGGCGGCCGCTAACGCGCTGATCTGGCCGACAATCGGCACTGTCGCGTGGATCGGGCTGATCATTCTTCTGCAACGCTTCGCCACGGATATTTATGTTATTGTCACCAAAAGCGGTGAGGAGGGGCGCGAGGCGCTGATCCCGGTTCTGACCGGCTTTTTGCTGGCCGTCGCGGCTTTGCCGTTGTTGGCCCTGACCTGGGGCGCGCGCCTTGCCGATTTGACCGAGGTCTGGGCACGGTTCCAGTCCGGGGTGGTTCTGGGTGGCGCACGGATTTCACCCACGGCGATCTTGATGCTGTTCGTGGTCTTTGCGCTTGGCTACATGATCACCCGGCTGTTGCAGGGGGCGATGCGCAGCGCGATCCTGCCGCGCACCAAGCTGGACAAGGGGGCGCAGAATGCGGCAGTGGCGGGCTTGGGATATCTGGGTCTGTTCCTGTCGGCGCTGATTGCGGTGACGGCCGCCGGTATCAACCTGTCCTCGCTGGCCATCGTTGCCGGGGCGCTGTCGGTTGGTATCGGTTTTGGCCTGCAAAACATCGTGCAGAACTTCATTGCCGGTATCATTTTGCTGGTGGAACGACCAATTTCCGAAGGCGACACCATCGAAGTTGGCAATAAGACCGGTACGGTAAAAAGTATCTCGGTCCGCTCGACCCGGATCACCACCGGCGATCAGTCCGAAGTGGTGGTGCCAAATGCCGAGTTCATTTCGGGCATTGTCACCAACTGGACGCGCGACGGTCTGCGTGTGCGTCTGGTGGTGCCGGTGACGGTGGCCTATGGCAGCGATACGCTCAGAGTGACACAGATCTTGCGCGATATCGTCGAAGCGCAGCCTTTGGTCTTGATCGAGCCCGAACCCTCTGTGCATCTGGTTGGCTTTGGACCGGCGGGGCTGAATTTTGAAATAAAAGCAATCCTTTCCGACCTGAACTTCAAGGCGGATGTGCACTCGGATATCAACCATCAGATCGTCAGCCGGTTTGCTGCCGAAGATGTCGCCATTTCCTTTGGCCATCAGGAATTGATCATACGGGGCCTGGCAATGGCCGATGCGCAGATTGCCGTGAAACCCAAGCCCGTGGCCGATCCGGATCTGCCCCCTGCGACGGTCTTGCCAGCCGGAGCGGTCAACAATGATCCGTGCACCGATCCTGATGAGCGCGAGGACGCCCGCTGATGGCCGGCGAGCCGCTGTTTCGCGCCAACGCCTATTTGCGCAAGGCGCCGGGGCGGATCAGGTTGATCTGCAGCCCTGTGGTGGCACGCATGTGGCACGAACCGGTGAAATTGGCCCGGTGACAATTGCCAGGATCGAGAACAAAGCACGGCAGAACCGGCGGATCACCGTGCGGCTCAGCAACTGACAGCGCCGGATTTTCGTGATGAACAGAAACATCTTGAAACTTCCCGTCAGTTCCAGATAGTCGCTGCCTAAGTGGGGCGAGTCGTTGCATCGCCCTGAACCTGGGGCGCGTCTGTCTGCCAACGGACGCGGAAATATTTGGAGCTATGAAGGTGCCTGTGCGCCTGACACGCCCAAGAAAAGACCTGCGCCAATCTCTCGTGGTGGCCGGGCGGAGCTGAATAACATATGTCAAATCCTGAAACGGCCCTTTCTGGCGGGCCTGATGATGAAACCGGCGCTGCGGTTGATGATGCACATGCCGTGCATAAACAAGGGCTTGCCACGCTGACGCTGGGGGCCATCGGCGTTGTCTACGGCGATATCGGCACCAGCCCGCTTTACGCCATGCGAGAAGCGCTGCGCCCGGTGGCCCATGACGGTCTGGCGCGGAGCGAAGTCCTCGGGGTCATCTCGCTGCTGATCTGGACGATTCTGCTGATCGTGACGGTGAAATACGTGCTGTTCCTGCTGCGCGTCGACAACCGCGGCGAAGGTGGAATTCTGGCGCTGTACACGCTGACACGGCTGGCGATCGGGCGGCGCTCCTACGGGGTTCTGGCCCTGGGGATCGCCGGGGCGGCGCTGTTTTTGGGCGATGCGGTGATCACCCCGGCGGTGTCGGTTCTGTCCGCGGTCGAAGGCATTGAGCTGGTCGCCCCCGCGTTCGAGCAATATGTCTTGCCGATGACGATTGGTATTCTGCTGGCGCTGTTTTTGGTGCAGCAACATGGCACTCAGGCGATTTCCGTGGCCTTCGGCCCGATTACCGCGCTGTGGTTCCTGGTCATGGGTATTATGGGCGCACGCGAGCTGGCGCTTGACCCGGGGGTTCTGGCGGCCTTCAATCCGCTGCACGGGGTGTCTTTTCTGATCGAGCATGGCGTGGTCGCGTTTTTTGTCATGGGCGCGGTGTTTCTGGCGGTGACCGGGGCCGAGGCGCTTTATGCCGATCTGGGGCATTTCGGCCGCAAGCCGATCAGCACCGCCTGGTTCACACTGGCTTTTCCTGCACTGATCCTGAACTATCTGGGGCAAGGCGCGCTTGTGCTGCACAACCCGGATGCCATTGAAAACCCCTTCTTCCTGATGGTTCCAGACTGGATCCTGCCCGCCCTCGTGGCGCTGGCCACGGTAGCCACCGTCATCGCGTCGCAGGCTGTTATCACCGGTGCCTATTCGATGACCCGTGCGGCGATCCAGCTGGGTCTGCTGCCACGCCTGTCGATTGTCCACACCTCGGGCAGCCAGAGCGGGCAGATCTATATCCCGGCGGTCAACTGGCTGCTGATGGTCGGGGTCATGGCATTTGTCATCAACTTCCGCACCTCGCAGGCGTTGGCGGCCGCTTACGGTATCTCGGTCACCGGGGCGATGATCGTCGATTCGGTGTTGGCGATGATCTATATCCACAAGGGCTGGCGCTGGTCGCTGTGGTTCGTCATCCCGATTGCCTTGCCCTTCGTCGGGCTTGAAAGCACCTTCTTCCTGTCGAACATGACCAAGTTTTTCGCGGGGGGCTTCGTTCCCGTCTGCCTGTCGATCTCCATTGCGCTGTTGATGTTCAGCTGGTGGCGGGGCACGCAACTGGCGATGGAGGCCGGACACAAGCAGATGGTCGACCTGGACAGTTTTGCCCGCTCGATGCTGAAATCCTCGGTGCATGTGGTGCCGGGCACGGCGTTCTTCCTGACCTCGGATCCGAATGCGGTGCCGCCCGCACTTTTGCACAACATCAAGCACAACCGCATCTTGCATGACCGCAACATCGTCCTGACCGTGGAAACCGTGCGGGTGCCGATGATCAGTGATCGCGACCGCGCCGACTACCGCCCGATCAACGACCGTTTTGGTCGGCTGACCCTGCGCTTCGGCTTCATGGAGACCCCGAATGTCAGCCGCGCCCTGGGCCGGGCGCGGCGCGAGGGGCTGAAGTTCGATGTGATGACCACCTCGTTCTTCCTTGGCCGCCGCAAGGTGGTGCTGGGCGCGCGTCTGGGCTTTGCGCGGTTGCTCGACCGCTTGTTCATCGCTCTTGGCCGCTTTTCCGCTGATCCGAGCGAATTCTATCAATTGCCGCGTGACCGCGTGGTCGAACTTGGGGCCCGCATCTCGGTCTAGAACCCGACGGGCCCGTTCATGCGGACCCATCAATTATTCTAACACCCCCCCTTGCTGCCCCCGTGGGCTGCTTGTACACACCGCCCGACGGAGCGGTGGCCGAGTGGTCGAAGGCGCACGCCTGGAAAGTGTGTAGGCGGGGAACCGTCTCGAGGGTTCGAATCCCTCTCGCTCCGCCAAATACCCTTGATATAATTAGATTATTTTACGATTTTTGGGTCATACGGCGTTGTTGCACAACTCTGACCTGAGAGGATTCACATTGTGAATCCATGCGGTTAGACAGGCCGCATGACGAAGCCCTCACCCGCCCGCTATCGCACGACGAACTGGTCCAGCTACACTGCTTCGCTCTGCGCGCGGGGGTCGCTGCTGATCTGGCTGGACAAGGAGATGACCTGGCTCGCGCCGCATGACGGTGGCCCCGGTCGGCCTGCCGTGTTCTCCGAAGCGGCGATCCAGTTCTGCCTGACGATCAAAGTCCTGTTCAAGCTGCCGCTCAGGCAAACGACCGGGATGGTGGCCAGCCTTCTGAAGATGGCGGACCTGGACTGGGCCGTGCCGGACTATACAACGCTGTGCCGCCGCCAGAAGACACTGGCCGTCCAGATCCCCTATCGGCGTGCCGAGGGTCCGCTGAACCTGCTCGTCGACAGCACCGGGATCAAGTTCCTGGGCGACGGTGAGTGGCAGGCCCGCAAGCATGGTGTTCAAGGCCGTCGCCAATGGCGCAAGGTGCATCTGGCCATGGACACCGCGACTTCGGACATCCGGGCGGTGGAGTTTACCCCCAGCAGCGAAGGCGACAGCCCGGTCTTGCCGGAGCTGCTGGAGCAGATCCCTGAAGGCGAAGAGATCGGCACCGTGACCGCCGATGGGGCATATGACACCCGCCGCTGTCATACGGCGATCATCGACCGGCAAGCCACCGCGATCATCCCGATCCGCATGAACGTCCGACCGTGGAAAGAGGACTGCCCAGCAGCATGCGCCCGCAACGAAACCCTGCGCGCCACCCGGCACTATGGCAGGGCATTCTGGAAACGCTGGACAGGATACCACGCCCGACGCAGGATCGAGGCGAAGATGCGCTGTCTCAAGGCCTTCGGTGAACGCATCGCCGCAAGAGACCCCGACCGCCAAACCGCAGAAATCCAAATCCGCGTCGCCCTCATCAACCGCTTCAATGCACTCGGCACCGCCGAGATCGTCCGCATGGCCTGACATCAATGGGCAAAGGGGAAGTCACGCCTCAAACGTGAGTTACGCAACAACGCCCTTCGGGCGGTGTCGGAAGAGCTTCGCTTGAGCAGGGCGGGCGGCAGCTTGGCGTTCCAGCGCCGAAATCATTCGATTGGCGGCGATACTCTGGGTTCGCTAACCGTTTGCTCGGTGTCCGGCCAAAGTGAAAACAGTCTAGCGTTTCGGCGCGGCCAGCGTATGGATGAAACGCGAAAAGAGTTCGCCTTGGGAATTGATCCGCAGTTTCGCATAGATGTTGCGGCGGTGGATGCGCACGGTTCCGGGGGCGATGGTCAGAATTCCGCCGATGGCTTCGGCAGAGTGGCCCTTCAGCGTGAACTCGACCACCTCGCGCTCGCGCGGGGTCAGAAGCGTGCCGCCGAAATTCTGAAAGGCCTGATCAATCTCGGTCGGGCGGTCGGGGCGCTGGTCCGACTGCATGCGCTGTGGCAGGTCGGCCAGATGGCGGCGGAGCAGGGCCGAAACCACGGGCTGCGCCGCTGACAACAAGCGAAACTCGCGTGTCGTGAACGGGCTTTCGGCCCGCATCAGCGACAGAACCACCATGATGCCGTCCGGCAGGTTGGTGAAATAGCCGATCTCCTCGGCCAGGCCGGTGCGCACATAGTAGTTGCGGAAATATTCACCCTGGTAGAACCGGTCGGGGGCGACGTCCTTCAGGCGGAAAAGCCCTGCAGGAAGCGGTTTCCGGCTGCCAAGATAGAACGGATCAAGCAGATAAGGTCCGGCCTGATAATCGGTCACGAAGATCCGCCGCTTGGCCGCGGGAAAGTCATCGAAGAGGTCCAGCGGCTGCTCCTGATCGCGATAGGCGAAGACCACGGTGTAGGAATAGGGGACCACCGCGCGAAGCATGGCGCTTAAGGCGGCAAAGAAACCCTTGTCGTCGATGTGTTCGATCGTATGCGCAATCTGCGCGATCCAGGCAGGACTATCACTCACCTTTGTTTCCACTCAGATGCTATGCGTTTTGTGGTATATACAGGTTTTCGATGTTATCTTACGATTTGTCCAGATCCATTGGATAGGACGGAAATGCCCGACGCCTCCACCATGACCGAAGCGCCCGTGGCCGGGCTGCGCGACGTTTCCAAACACTATGGAAAAGTCGTGGCGGCCGAGGCGCTGAACCTGACGATCAACCGCGGGGAATTCCTGTCCTTTCTTGGCCCGTCGGGCTGTGGAAAGACCACAGCACTGAGGATGCTTGCCGGTTTCGAGGTTCCGACCTCGGGCGAGGTCCTGCTTGACGGCATGCTGGTAAACGACCTGCCGGCCCACAAGCGCCCGGTGAACATGGTCTTTCAGCATTATGCGTTGTTTCCGCATCTGACGGTGGCGGACAATATCGCCTATGGGCTGCGCCAGAACCGGCCCCGGCTGGAGCGGTCCGAAATTGCGCGACGGGTCGAAGGGGCGCTGGAGACGGTGCGGCTTCCCGGTTTCGGGCCGCGGCGGATCTGGGAAATGTCTGGCGGGCAGCAGCAGCGTGTGGCGCTGGCGCGGGCCATCGTGAACGAGCCGAAAATCCTTTTGCTGGACGAACCGCTGGCGGCGCTGGACCGCAAGCTGCGCCGCGAAATGCAGATCGAACTGCAGACACTGCAGCGCCGGTTGGGGATCACCTTCGTTCTGGTCACCCATGATCAGGAGGAAGCGCTGTCGATGTCCGACCGTGTCTGCGTGATGCGCGGTGGGCGGATCGTGCAGGTGGGCACGCCTCATGACCTCTATGATCTGCCGGACAGCCGCTATGTCGCAGATTTCGTAGGGAAATCCAACTTTCTTGATGGCCGCGTGGAAAGCGTTTCGGACAACATGGCGCGTATCGCAACCAAAGCCGGGGTGCTGACCGGCCGGGCGGGGCGCGGCATTGCGGCAGGCGTTGCTGCTACCTTAAGCGTGCGGCCCGAGCAGATTTCGCTGACCCGCTCGCCGGGTGCCGGACGCTTCGCGGTAAGGGTGGTCAACCGCATTTTTCTGGGCGAACACACCGAATATCTGGTCACATCCGAAGACCTGGGCGCAGTTCTGGTTCATGTTGCGCGGCAGGCCGAAGCGGCTGAGGGCAGCTTTGCCACCGGCGACAGACCTTTTGCAAGCTGGGCGCCGGATGCGGCGCTTGTTCTGGAAGATGACTGAACCCAAGCAGCCGGCATCAAGACCGGCCCATTTCTGACAGGAGACGACAATGACCGACAAGATCGACCATATCTCGAAACAGAAGTTCATGGAGGAGTTGCGTCGTTACCAGCGCGGCTCCGTCACCCGGCGGCACTTTCTGGGCGTGACCGGTCTGGGCACGGCTTCGGCGGTTCTGGCTTCGGCGATGCCCGCCCTGCTGCCGCGCCGGTCCTGGGCCGCAGGGTCCATCGGTGATCGCGTGGCGCTGGCCACCTGGCCCAATTATCACGATCCGGCCAACTTTGAGGCTTTCACCGCCGCGACCGGTGCCGAGGTGCAGGTTAATGTCTTTGGCTCGAACGAAGAAATGCTGGCCAAGCTTCAGGCGGGCGGATCGGGCTGGGATGTCTTTGTGCCAACAAACTACACGATCTCCACTTACGTCGAACAGGATCTGATCGAGCCGATCGACACCGCGCGGTTGCCGAATTTCGATGCCGCGAGCTTTGATCCGCGTTTTGCGGCACCGGGCACGGTCAACGGCACGCGCTATGCGCTCTCGAAGGACTGGGGCACCACCGGCTTTGCGGTCAATACGAAGCAGACCGGCGGCACCACGCCCACGACCTGGAAGGAATTCTGGGATCTGACCAAGACCAGCTTCTCGGGGCGCACCATGGTGCATGACTACCAGCTGACGACCATCGGCAACGCATTGAAATATTACGGCTATTCCTTCAATTCGCTTGATCCGAAGGAACTGGCCGACGCCGAGGCGCTGCTGATGGAAGCCAAGCCGCATCTCTTTGCGATTTCGTCAGACTATCAGCCGTCGATGCGCTCGGGGGATGCCTGGATGACCGTCTGCTGGACCGGTGACGCCAAGCAGATGAACCGGGACATGCCCGAGATCGTCTATGTGATCGGCAAGGAAGGCGGCGAGCTCTGGAGCGACTTCTACGCCATCCCGAAAAGCGCCGAGCGGGTGGATGCGGCCTATGCGCTGATCGACTTCCTGCTGACGCCCGAGATCAACGCGAAAGAGGCGCTGTTCCACGGCTATCCGGTGGCCGACGCCCGGGTGAACAAGCTTCTGCCGCCCGAGGTGCTGAATGACCCGATCATCTACCCGGCAGCCGAGCTGCTGAGCGCGCTGGAATTCGGCGCGGCAGCAACCCTGACCGATCCAGCGCGCGCCGAACTGATGGCACGCTTCAAGTCGGCCTGAGCGATGCAGGGCCAGCGGCTGCGCACATGGCTGTTTCTCGCCCCGGCCGGGGCGGTGTTCCTGATCATGCTGGTGTTGCCGCTGGTCGTCGTCATAGTCTTTGCCTTTGGCGAAAGAGCGCCCGCCGGGGGCTACGCGCCCGGCTTCACGCTCGAACAATTCGCCAATCTTCCGGCGCGCTGGAAAGCCTTCAGCAATACATTGGTGATGGCACCGGCAGGCACCGCGTTGTGCCTGCTGGCCGCCTATCCGCTGGCCTATTTCCTAGCGGTCAGGGCCAGCGCCCAGTGGCGGACGCTGCTGCTGGTGCTGGTGATCGTGCCGTTCTGGACCTCGATTCTGATCCGCAGCTATGCGTGGATCTTCATTCTCGGTGGCACGGGCCTGCCGCTGCTGCTGCAGGACCTGGGCTTCGGCGCCATCCGCCTGATCAACACGCCCTTCGCGGTGCTGATCGGCATTGTCTACGGTTATCTGCCGCTGATGGTCTTTCCGATCTATGTCAGCCTGGAAAAGCTGGACAAACGCCTGCTGGAGGCGGCGGACGATCTGGGTTCGCCCCCTTGGCGCGGCTTCCTGCAGGTGACACTGCCACTGTCCGTCCCGGGTGTCGCCACCGGCTGCATGCTGGTCTTCATCCTGCTGATGGGCGAATTCCTGATTCCGGCGCTTTTGGGCGGCGGCAAGGTGTTCTTCGTCGGCAATGCGCTTGTCGATCTTTTCCTGCAATCGCGGAACTGGCCTTTCGGTTCGGCGGTAGCGGCCACGCTGGTGGCGATCATGCTCATCACCGTCACCATCTACATGCGGCTCATCCGCCGACTGGGTGGCGGACGGGATGACATATCCCTGATGTAGAGGGCAGGAATGCGTCTTTATGCTTTTGCGATATATCTGTTCCTTTACGCGCCCATCGCGATCATCGCGCTGTTCAGCTTCAGTGCCGGGCGGTCGGCGGTGCAGATGCAGGGGTTTTCAACCGAGTGGTATGGCAAGGCGCTGTCCAACACCTTTGTCACCGAAGCCTTGCAGACCTCGGCCACCGTGGCCTTCACTTCGGCGGTGCTGGCCAGCGTTTTCGGCACGCTCGCAGCCCTTGGGCTGCAATCGGTCCGCGGCAAGGTCCGGACTTTTTTCGATGCGCTGATCTATGTGGCGGTGATGGTGCCGGGGATCGTGATCGGCATCGCCACCCTGATCACGCTGGTCACGGTCTTCGCCTGGATAAACCCGCTGCTGGCGGCGGCCTGGCCATTTGGCGAGGCACCGCGGCTAAAGATGGGTTACACATCGCTGATCGCTGCGCATACGCTCTTTTCGATGGCTCTGGTGATCCTGATCCTGCGCGCCCGGCTGGCGGGGATGGACCGCAGCCTGATAGAGGCTTCGTCGGATCTTTATGCGGGGCCCTGGGGAACCTTCCGGCAGGTGACGCTGCCGCTTCTGGCCCCGGCCATCCTCGCCGGGTTCCTCTTGTCCTTCACCTTCAGCTTCGATGACTTCATCATCGCCTTTTTCGTCGCCGGGTCCGAGACAACCCTGCCGATCTATATCTTCTCATCAATCCGTCGCGGGGTCACGCCCGAGATCAACGCCATCGGCACGATGGTTCTGGTGGTGTCGCTGACGCTGCTGATCGTGGCGCAGCTGACCCTGCGGCAGGGCGGGCGAAAGGCGGCTGGCTGAGATGGAGCTGCAAGGCAAGACCGCCTTTGTGACCGGGGCCGGATCGGGAATCGGGCGGGCCGGGGCAATCGTGCTGGCGCGGCAGGGGGCGATGGTGGTCGTCACCGACCGGGATGGTGCTGCCGCCGGGGCGGTGGCCGATGAAATCATCGCCGCCGGGGGCCATGCCCACGCAAGGGCGCTTGATGTCACCGACGACGTGGCGCTGACGGCGGCGATCGCCGAAACGGCGGCGGCGCTGGGCTTGCACATCCTTCACTCGCATGCCGGGATTCAGGTCTCCGGCGCGCTGGATGAGGTGACGGTTGCCGATATGGACGTTTCCTGGCGGCTGAATGTACGCTCGCATTACGTGGCCGCCCGCGCCGCGATGGGGCCGATGAAGGCGGCGCGCAGCGGTTCGATCATCATCACCGCCTCAAACTCCGGGGTGCAGTTCGACCGCGGCATGATCGCCTATGCCACAACCAAGCACGCCGTTATCGCCATGACCCGCCAGATCGCGGCGGATTACGCCCGTTTCAACGTGCGCTGCAATGCGCTGTGCCCGGGTTTCGTCGACACTCCGTTCAATGCCGGATTCGAACGGCAGATGGGTGGCCGCGCCGGTCTTGAAAGCTATGTCCGCGACGAAATTCCGATGGGCCGCTTTGCCAGCGCCGAAGAGATCGCGGAGGGCATTCTCTATCTGGCCTCAGACCGCTCGGCCTTCATGACCGGGCACGCGCTGGTGATCGACGGCGGTGAAAGCCTGTAGGCGCTTTGGCCGGGTGGCGTCAAATCTGCGCCATCTGGTATCCGCCGGGGGGGAACCGAGACGAGTTGCCGTTTGTCTGACAGCACCGCGAGATGCACTATCTCTGGCGCGCCGTCGACCACGAGGGCGAGGTGCTCGAAAGCTACGTCACGAAGCGGCGTGATAAGAACGCCGCATTGAAATTCCTGAAGAAACCTCTGAAGCGGCATGGCCGCTCCGCCGAGTTCGTGACTGACCTCATGCGGTCTTTTGGCGCGGCCCTGCGCGACCTAGGAATTGCCGACCGCCAGGAGACCGGCCGCTGGGCGAACAATAGGGCAGAGAATTCACACCTACCATTCCGAAGGCGCGAAAGGGCAATGCTTCGGTTTGGACGTATGCGAACATTGCAGAAATTCGTCGCCGTCCATGCCTCGGTCCACAATCATTTCAACACGGAGCGCCATCTCTGCAGCCGACCAAACTTCAAGCTAAACCGGGACGCCGCTCTTGCCGAGTGGCGTGGTCTCTGCGTGGCCTGACAGATTGCTCGTGCTAAGAAACTGAGACCGGTTCGCATCCGTCTGACAGCACCGCCACTTGCCCATTGAAATCATTCAGTTATTCTTAATTTATTGGCGATACCGCTCTACCAACCCATCAAAGAAAAAGCGCTTGGAAGCTACGGGATGCGCCAAACTCGGCGCGATTTACGGCCCGTTCCCGGAACGGCACCATTCGCCCCCGATCCAACCCCCAATGGGGGATGACAATCCGGCCCGCCGTCTAGCATCTTCCGCAATGCAGCCAAAGCCCCTTCAGCGGTGCGCCCGTGACCCTGTACTTCTTGCCTTTGTCCGAAGTGGATGGCGACGGCGCAGGCTATGACATCGAAAGCTTTGCGCCGGACGGTCGGCCCCGCCTGATCGAGGTGAAGACGACGAATGGCTGGGAGCGCACGCC
>JANMDM010000298.1:0-4330 GCA_031376305.1 Pseudomonadota bacterium
TGGGCTTTTCTTCTATAAAGAGGTATTATATAGGTATCTACATGATGGACTCTGACTCGATCATAATCGGCGTGGATGGGGGCGGGACGGCTTGCAAAGCAGCCCTTCGCGCCGGTTCAGCAGCGGCGCGGTTCGATCTGCGCGGCGGGCCCGCCAATGTGTCAGACTTTGAGCGTGCGATCCGGGTGATCGGTGATGCGATCACGGCTTTGCTGGCGCTTGCCGGTTTGCAGCTTCGCGACTTGAACCGGGCCTCGGTGCATTTGGGTCTGGCTGGCGTGACAGGGCCGGTAATGGCGGACCGTGTCGCGCACGCTTTATGCGAAGCCCTGCCCATCGGCAAGATTGCCGTTACCGGGGATCAACCGACGATGGTTGCGGGGGCGCTTGGCCCGCGGGATGGCGCGGTTGCGGCCATTGGCACCGGGTCGTTCATTGCGCGGCAAAATCCAGCCGGATTACAGTTTTTGGGTGGTTGGGGGTTTCTTCTGGGGGATCAGGCGTCGGGGGCTTGGCTGGGGCAACGCCTCTTGCAAGAGGTGATGCTGATCCATGATGCCATGGCCCCCGCAACGGACCTCGGTCGCAACGTATTGGCGGGCTTCAAGAATGATCCTGCCGAAGTGGTGGCCTTTGCGGTTGCCGCCCGGCCTGCTGATTTTGCCGATTTTGCGCGCCCTGTATTGGAAGCAGCAGCCCAAAACGATGCCTTGGCAGCAAAGCTGATGCGTCAGGGGGCTGACTATATCTCCGCCGCCCTGGATGCGCTGCACTGGACCGAAACCGAAGCGCTATGTCTGACCGGCGGCCTTGGTCCACACTATGCCCCCTGGCTGCCCGACCGGATAAAACGCGCGGTGATATCCCCAATCGGCGATGCCGTGGACGGCGCGCTCAGCCTTGCTGAGCGGCTTGCGACAGGGCGGGAGATTGCATGACAATCACCGAGTTTCTTTTGCCCGAGGAATGGCTGAGCAACGACGCGGGTCCGCTTTATGTGCAGCTGCGAAAGCGGATCGAGGCAGGAATACGCTCGGGGTTTTTGGCCGCCGATATGCCAATCCCACCGGAACGGGAAATAGCCAGCGTCACCGGCCTGTCGCGGGTGACGGTCAGAAAGGCAATTGCAGACCTGGCCGACAAGGGCCTTGTCGTGCAAAAGCAAGGCTCTGGTTCCTATGTTGCGCCATCGCGGCCAAGGGTTGAGCAATCCCTGTCGCGGCTTACTTCATTTTCGGAAGACATGGCGCGACGGGGGCTCCATTCAGAAGTGCGCTGGCTGGAACGCGGGCTGTTCATGCCGTCACCCGACGAAGTGCTGACGCTTGGCCTTGGGTCGAATGATCAGGTTGTTAGGCTGGCGCGCCTGCGCCTGGCGGACGGCCGCCCCATGGCGATCGAGCGCGCAGCCCTGCCGCCCGATATTTTGCCCGACCCGCTTGCGGTCAGCACATCGCTGTACGACATATTGGGAAACCGTGGCATGCGACCGGTGCGCGCCTTGCAAAAGATATCAGCGGTCAACCTGTCAATTGAAGACAGCACTTTGCTGGATGTGCGCCCGCAGGCCGCAGGTCTGCGGATCGAGCGTATCGGTTTTTTGCAAGAAGGGCGGGTGATCGAGCTGACGCGGTCGCTCTATCGCGGGGATGCATATGATTTCGTCGCCGAACTGCGCCTTGCTGATGTGCAGGGTTAAACGGCAATCAAAACAGGGGCGCCAAAAATGGGCAAACCGGACATAAAGGAAGACAAGGTGACGCCAAGTAACGCCAGGATTACCGGCAGCCAGATGGCTGCTGAAGTGCATGAAATTCCAATCGCGGTGGCACGGCTGTTGCGCGACGAACGGCCGGCAATTCGTGCCGCGGCGGCGGCGGCGGCGGCCCTTGATCCGATGGTGGTTGCGACCGTTGCGCGTGGCTCGTCCGACCATGCGGCCACCTATCTGAAATATGCGGCAGAGCTGATGCTGGGCTTGCCGGTCGCCTCGATCGGCCCTTCGGTGGCGTCGATTTATGGCGCGCAACTGAAACTTGGGCGGGCGCTGTGCCTTTCTGTATCGCAGTCCGGGCAAAGCCCGGACATTGTTGAGATGGCCCGTTCCGCCCGAACCGGCGGCGCCCTGACCATTGCGGTGACAAACAACGCGGACTCGCCGCTGGCACAGGTCAGTGAGCGCACATTGAACATCCATGCCGGCCCCGAGTTGAGCGTGGCTGCCACCAAGACCTTCGTCACCTCGGTGGTGGCACTGTTGTCTCTGGTGGCCGAATGGAAGGGCGACAAAGACTTGCTTTCGGCGATCGACGCCCTTCCGGACACGCTTGCAAAGGCCGCATTGATTGATTGGCCGGAACTGCGTGAAGCGTTGCAGGGGGCGACCTCGCTTTATACGCTAGGGCGGGGACCGGCCTATGCAGTTTCTGGTGAAGCCGCGCTTAAATTTAAGGAAATCAGCCAAATACACGCCGAAAGTTATTCGTCTGCCGAGGTGTTGCACGGGCCGATTTCAATCATCGGGGCAGGGTTTCCGGTGCTGGCGTTCGCCGCGGCTGACGCCGCAGAAGATGCGGTCGTGGGCATTGCCGATCAGATTTCCGGCAAAGGCGCACGGGTCTTTGTAACCTCGGACGGCGCAACGACCGCAACGCGGCTTGGCTTTGTGCGCACGGCGCATCCGCTCACCGATCCGCTGGCATTGATCGTGTCCTTCTATGCAATGGTCGAACGCTTTGCCCGTGACGCCGGTATCGACCCCGACAAACCGCGCCATCTGCGCAAAGTCACCGAAACCACCTGATCCCGATGGTCGCCAATATGCATGCATCCCCCCTTATGACGCGTCCGGCGGGCTGGCTTGACCAGATGCAAAGCAGCGGGGCGTGGATCCTTCCCGACGCGGTTTTCGACGGCGATACCCTTCGGTCGGGGTGTGCGGTTTTCCTCAAAGACGGGCGCGCACAAATCGCGCCTGCCGCGGATCTGCCGCAGGTTGGGCTGGGGGGCGAGATTTGGCGGACATCCGGCATCGTCAGTCCGGGATTCTTTGATCTGCAGGTTAACGGTGGCGGGGGCGTGTTGTTCAACAGTGACCCCACCGTGGCAGGGGTGCGTTCTATCGCGCAGGCCCATCGCAGCACCGGTACTGCCGGGTTTTTGCCAACAGTGATTACCGACCGCCCCGAGGTGCTGGAGGCCGCCGCCGCCGCGGTCATCAACACGCTGGGGCAGCACGGAATTGCCGGGATCCACATTGAAGGCCCGCATATCAGCCTTGCACGGCGCGGCACCCATGCGGAGGACTATATTCGTCCGCTTGACGCGCGAACCCTGGCAATGCTGGCCAAACTGCGCGGCAAAGATGTGCCGGTGATGATCACGCTGGCGCCCGAGGCGGTGCGCTCAGGCCAGATACGCGCGCTGGTGGGGCAGGGCGTTATTGTCGCCCTTGGCCATAGTGATGCCACCGCCGCCCAGACCCGTGCGGCTTTGGCCGAAGGCGCCCAGACCTTCACCCATCTTTTCAATGCAATGTCGCCCATGCAGAACCGCGAGGCGGGCGTAACCGGTGCAGCGATTAATTCCACGGCCTATTGTTCGATGATCTGTGACGGCATCCATGTGGCACCCGAAATGTTAGCTCTGGCGATCCGGGCGCGGCCGGTGGCCGGCCGGATGATTCTGGTGTCTGACGCAATGCCTACTGTCGCGGGGCCGGACAGCTACGACCTTTACGGACAAACCATCACGTTAAGGGATGGACGGCTGGTCAATGCCGAAGGCGCGCTGGCCGGTGCTCATGTCACAATGCTGGCTTCGGTGGGCTACGCGGTTGCGCAACTTGGTCAAACCCCCGAAGCGGCCCTGCGGATGGCGATCACCCATCCGGCGACGTTGATGGGCATGTCGCGGAGTTTTCAACTTGAGAATACGCGTTCCGAGGATCTGCTGTTGATTGCCGCCGGATTGGATTTGGCACGATTCATTACTGCCTGATCCATTTACGGGGGGGGGGCTATTCCAAAGCGGACTTAGTGGATATGCTATTATCCGATAATCAGTATTATGTAATATAGCGCTATAACCTGCCAAGTTCCATATCTGTGGTTAAAGCTGCGAAATGATGTTCCCACGCGGCACAATCTGCATGATAAGGCGCATAGGCTTCGATCAAGGATTCCTTCGTCATGACCTTTTCCCGCTCAATCAAAATTGCCCCCTCCATACTGTCAGCCGATTTCGCAAACTTCGGGGCTGAGATCCGCGCGATTGAAGATCAGGGCTGCGACTGGGTGCATGTCGACGTGATGGATGGGCATTTTGTTCC
>JANMDM010000315.1:0-2032 GCA_031376305.1 Pseudomonadota bacterium
ACCACCTCTGCAGCCCAGGCCAGAAGCGTGGCGGGCGGGCAGATCAGCACCTCAACCGCGGCCCTGCCAACGATGGCCTTCAATGCCCCAAGCTCAGTCAGGCTGGCACGGGTTCCGTTCATCTTCCAGTTTCCGGCGGCAAGCTTGCGTCGCATGGTTGGTCACTCCGATCTGTTCGGATGCGACCATAAGCGATCACAGGACCAAGAGGAATGCGCGATAATATGCGCCGCTTAGGTCTGCGGGGCGTCCTTGAACTTGATCGACTCGCCGCAACCGCAAGCTTCGGCGACATTGGGGTTGTTGAACTTGAAACCTGCCTCCAAAAGCGTGGACTCATAGTCGATCTCGGTGCCGAACAGGAACATCTGCGCCATGGGGGCTATCATCACCCGCGCGCCATCCTGTTCGATCACCTCATCCAGCGGGCCGGGGGCTTCGGCGAATTCCATGGTATACTCCATGCCCGCACAGCCGCCCTTCTTTACGCCAAGTTTCAGGCCGAATACGCCATCCTTGGCCATCAGCCGCGAAATCTGCGCCACCGCGCGGGGGGTAAGGGAGACGGGCGATTTGCCTGGGATGCCGAACATTGAGGAATTCCTTTCGCACCATATCTAAGGTGTCAGGTCGGGGATGCCAAGCGGCGGCAGCTTGGCCAACAGCGCAATCGTTGCAAAAGCCACCGCAATGGCCCAGCCGAAGGACGCCAGCGTACCGATGATCACGTATTCGCTGACTTTCAAGTCATCCTTGACCGCTCCAAAGCGCAGCACCGATTTGGCGGCGATCAGCAGGCCGATGCCCGCGGCCTGACCGGTCAGGACCAACAGGAAGATCAATCCGCGCTCCAGTATGCCGATCGTACGGCCTCCGCCCGGAAGGCCGTCGGGGGCGTCCGCTGCCCAGGGCTCCATCAGCAGACCGACCGCGAAACCACCGGCCCGGCTTGTCAGAATGAAACCGCTGAGCAAGAGCATCCCTGCGGGGAGATCTGTGGCGTGCGCCCAAGCCCCTGTTGCCCACAAACTGGGCACGAGAAATGCAAGTCCAAGCAGACTGCCCAGATGCGCCGCCTGATCGACCAGAAATGCCCCAAGTCCGCGCTTGCCAGAAAAGGTCTTGGCAATGTCAATCAGCAGATGTGCTGCGGCAAGGCCAAGGAGGGCCGGGTGAAGGCTGCCAAGGGTCAGGGCCGCTGTGATCAGAACGACAGAAACATGGGCCAGCATTACCGCCGGTTTGCGTTTGTTTGCCACCATCCAGCCGGTCTGCAGCACAAAATCGGCAAAGGTATGGGCGCAGAGCAGGGCGGTGAAAGTTTCGATCATGCGGGCTCCCGGTCTGTGGCAAGCGCAAAGCTTGCCTCCCAGTGTATAACGGCTTTTCCGATGGCCTGATATCCCGCCCCCGTCAGGCGGTAGTGAACCGCTTGTGTCGAGAGACCAAGTTTTGCGGCAATAGCCGTTAGCGTCGAACTGTCAGGGGCAAGATAGTGGGCCATTGCCTCTGCCTGCTCGCGGCTCCACCGCGCAGTGCGCTCATCGAGAAGGGCGATGATCGCCTGATGCAGCAAGCTTGCGTTTGCGCCTGCAACAGCCAGCCGTTCGCTGCGGCCAAGCGCATCGAGTGCGTGGCCCGAAGCCTCGAAGGTTTTGCCGTGTGCCTCGGGTAAGGCCCCGTCGCGGTCGATGGGGCCAAGGCCAATGGCGATGCGGGTCATAAGGCCTGCATCGGCTGCACGCAGGCGGGCGATCAGATAGAGACAGGCGCGCAGGGCGCGGCCAGTCGGCGCGACAGCGGCTTGCCAACCATCACCGCGATAGCGGGCGAAGCGGGAGGGAACCCCATCCGGCCAATGGTCCATGTCGTTACAGGTCGCTGACAGGGTCGACATTGCGGTGGCCACGGCTTCGGCTCCGGCTTTGGTCGAGCCAATAAGATCGCCTGTTAGAATAGCTCCTGGGATCAGGGGTTTGGTTGCCATGATCAATGCCTTTGGCTTAATCTTATAAAATCAAGCTATAAGGCT
>JANMDM010000336.1:0-3405 GCA_031376305.1 Pseudomonadota bacterium
GAAAAATTCACCCCCGACTATTTGATCTACAACACCCTGGACGCCTAGACCCGAGGCCAAGTTACTACAGTCGTATTGACCGGAACCCCGCTCAAAGCTCTGACAAATCTTGCGGGCCGCTTCAGTGAAACTGGTTTTGCACCGTCGCCGTCAACTCGCTGAGTGAAAACGGCTTCGGCAGAAAGACCGAATTTGGAATTCTCTCGCGATCCTCGGTCAGACTTTCCTCGGAATATCCTGACACAAAGACCACGCGTGTATCGGGTCGGGTTTTCAGCGCCTCCCGCACCCACGAGGGTCCGTCCATTCCCGGCATGATCACATCGGTGACAAACACATCCACCGAAAGCTTGCCATCCTCAAGCATCCGCAACGCCTCTTCGGCATTCTCCGCCTCGATCACCGTGAAGCCGCGCATTTTCAAGGCACGGCTGGCGAAAGCCCGCACCGGCGCCTCGTCTTCGACCAACAACACCACGCCTTCACCATTGGTAAGGCTGCGCTTTGGCTGGACCACTGCCACGGGTACGATGACGTCGGCTTCGGCTGCATCATGGGCCTGGAAGAACAACGTAAAGGTCGTCCCCTCGCCCGGCACGCTGTCACAAAAGATGAACCCGCCGGTTTGCTTGACGATGCCGTAAGCCGTAGAAAGGCCAAGCCCGGTGCCTTCACCGGGCCGTTTGGTGGTAAAGAAGGGCTCAAATATCTTGGTTAGCTTGTCCACAGCGATTCCGGTGCCTTGATCGGAAACCCGCACAATCACATAATCCCCGGCCGGAACCGTGGCGCGATCACGGATCAAATCCTCCGCCAGGGTTACGTTTTCCGTCGAAATCTCAATCTGGCCGCCGTCGGGCATCGCATCGCGGGCATTGACCACCAGATTCATTATCACCTGCTCAAGCTGGCGTTTGTCGGCACGGACTGACCGCAGCGCCGGATCATGGGCCAGTGTCAGCTGCACCTTTTCGCCGACCAGCCGGTTCAGCAGATGCGTCAGATCCGCCAGCGTATCGCGCAGATCAATGATCATCGGCTTCAGCGTCTGTTTGCGCGAAAACGCCAGAAGCTGGCCCACCAGACTGGCGGCGCGATTGGCATTCTGGCTGATCTGCGTCAGATCCGCATAGTCGGAATCGGATTTATCATGGCGCAGCATCAGCAGATCGCAGTGCCCTGAAATTGCAGTCAAAAGATTGTTGAAATCATGCGCCACGCCGCCGGCAAGCTGGCCGATTGCCTGCATCTTCTGGCTTTGCACAAACTGCGCCTCAAGGGTTTTCAACTGCGTCGCGTCCGACAGGATCGCCATCAGGCCCGGTTTGCCGTCCTCGACCACCCGGCTGAGCATCACTTGCAGATAGGTGTCTTGCTCAGCCCCGCGCACGCGCAGCACTTCGGGGCGGTTTTCGGCCCGCCCGCTCATCGCATCCGACAGCCAGTCGGCCACCGAACGCCCCAATCCTTCCAACAACTCTGACAGGGCCACGCCGGGGGCCAGGTCGCCGATCAAAGCCCGCGCTGCGCGGTTGGCCTCGCGCAGCTGCCCCGCGGGGCTGAGCCGCAACAGTGCCACGGGCAGACGATCAAAGGCGGTCGGGTCATGGGTTCCCGCAACATTGCCCCGCGCCGGCAGCAGATAAATCTCGCGCTTGCCACCATTGCCGTCAACTTCCGCAACCAGTGCCTTGACCGGGCCTGAAGCTCCGGCGATTTCATGTTCCTCGCCGGGGCGGATCGGCAGATCGGTAAACACCCGATCCAGCGACTTGACCCGTTCGCCCACCAGCCGCCGCAAGGCTTCGTTCATGAACAAAATCGTTCCGGTCTTGGACGCGGTCAGCATCGGCAGGCTGATGGTTTCCGCCCCACGCCCGCCAGACGCCCGCTCAGCCATGTCTTCAAGCCGCCACAAGAATCCCGTCTCGCCGATCCGGTGGACCGCCAACCGAACATGGCCGCGCCGCGTCACCAGATCTTCGCGCGCCGCCCCCAGCGCTTCGGCCCGGTGCTGCAAGCGGTGCAAAACCGCGGCGGGGTTGGCGAAAACCTCGGACAGGGCGCGGGTCAGTGTCTGGCCCCCCCGGCTGCCATAGCGTTCAACAGCCGCACGGTTCTGAAACCCGATCTCGCCCGCACTGTCGGTGGTGAAGCTGGGCGAGGCGTCATCGGCGATGAAGGCGGTCAGTTGTTCATGCAGGCCAAGGGCGGCACGGGCATGGCGGGCGCCAAACCAGCGGATGATCACCGCCAACGCGGCCAAAGTCCCCGCCATCGAAAAGGCTGCAAGCCCCGGCAAGCCGGTGGGCAGCAAGACCCCCGCCACCGCCGCAACCGTGGCAGCGGTCAAAAGATACAGTCCGCGCGGTGCCAGCTGCAATGCCGTGCGGGTCAGGGGATGCGGCGTCAGTGCGGGGTGCGACACGCGCATTCCTCCAAATAAGATTCGGTTCCCCCGCATTCCGACCGGAAATGCTTAAACGGTGCTTAACCGTCGCAAAATCACAACCTATAATTGTGTAGAATCTAGGTTACCCCGGCGTCAAGAGCGCGGTGAAAAAACCGTCGCCGCCTTGAAGCGGGCTCAATCGGCTTTGAGTTTGCAAATGGAAGTCGGGGTGACGATTCAAAAAGGCGTGGATTCGATCTTCGTTTTCAGCTTTCAGCAGCGAACAGGTCATGAAGGCAAGATGCCCGCCCTGCCGAACCTGCGCCGCCGCCGCATCCAGGATCTGATCCTGAAGCACCGTCAATTCATCCAACCTTGCTTGCGTCAGCCGCCATTTCGCGTCCGGCGTTCGCCGCCAGGTGCCGGATCCCGAACATGGGGCATCGGCCAGGACCAGATCATAGCCCTGTGGTCGAAATGCAGCGGGTTCGGCCAGACTGATTTTTGCACCTGCCCGGACAGCGCGTACCGGCAGATCACGCATCCGCGCGCGCGCAGCATCGTGGGCGGTGATGTCGATCCGGGCCAGTGCCGCCATCGCCAAAGCCTTGCCACCGCCACCGGCACAGAAATCCAGAACCGTCAGGCCGTCTTTAAGCGGCAGGCTTTCGACCGCCACTTGCGAGGCGGCATCCTGAAGTTCAACAAGACCAGAAAGATAAACCTGCGACGCCTTGATTTTACTGGCGTTAGTTATAACTTCCAAAGCTGAATTTGCCTGCCCGTGAACACCGGTATCAATGCCCTCGTCGGCCAAAAGGCCCTGAACCTCTGCCCGCGATTTTCGCGCCAGATTGACCCTGAGGAAGACCGCAGCGCGCCGCCGTTGTGCCGCCATCACCGGTTCCAGAGTATCCCCAAGACTGTCGGAGAGCGGGGCAATCAGCCAATCCGGGCAATCGATGCGCTGCGCCAAGGGCAGATCGGCCAATACCGGAGCGGTGGCAAGTGCG
>JANMDM010000353.1:0-2807 GCA_031376305.1 Pseudomonadota bacterium
CCGGGGTAGATGAAGATGTCGGTCGGCCCCTGCCAAGGGTGTATGACACCATCCCGATCGGCGGCAGATTCAATCAACCGCAAGGCCGTGGTGCCAATCGGGATCACGCGCCCCCCGGCCCGCCTGGTTGCATTGATTGCAGCCGCGGCGGCGGCGGTCACTTCCCCCCATTCGGCATGCATCTTATGGGTGGTCACATCCGTGACTTTGACCGGCAGGAACGTACCGGCACCCACATGCAGCGTGACATGAGTGAACAGGACGCCTTTTGCCGCAAGCGCGGCAAGCAAATTGGTATCAAAATGCAAGGACGCGGTCGGGGCCGCCACGGCGCCTGAATGTCGGGCGAATACGGTTTGGTAATCTTGCCGGTCTTGCGCATCCGGCGCACGCAAGGCGGCGATATAGGGCGGCAAGGGCATCTCGCCAGCCAAAGACAGGGCGGCATCAAAATCTGTGCCGGACAGATTAAACTCCAAAACCATCTGGCCATCGCCAATGCCAATGATCTGCGCCGAAAGATCAGCGGAAAAATACAGCGCCTCGCCCACCTTCAGCTTGCGCAAAGGCTTGGCCAAAGCCGCCCACAGCCCGCCGGGGCGGGGCTCCAGCAACGTCACTTCGATCCGCGCGGCCACCACGCCCTGTCCGGTTTCACGCCGCCGAACCCCGGAAAGACGCGCCGGAATAACGCGGGTATCGTTCAGCACCAGCCGGTCGCCGGGGCGAAAGACATCGACCAGATCGCGCACATGAAGATCATGGATGTCATCGCCCTTGGCCAGCAGCAGTTTGGCTGCCCCGCGCGGGATCAGTGGCCGCGTGGCAATCCTGCCATCGGGCAGATGAAAATCAAAATCGCTCAGGTTCATCGGAGGGTTTTCATGGGGCAATTGTGGTTGGATCTTTGCGGAACAGATTGCGGAACATGCCGGGCGTCAGGATCGACAGCGGGTTGACCGAAACCTTGATCGCCCCCTGTTCCCCGGTCAGGTTATAGTTGAAGCCGAACAGCCCGTCGCGTTGGCGTGAAAAGATCTGGCCGATGCCGTTCAAAAGATAGACCGGCGAAATCACGCCTTGCAGATCAAAACTCTTATCGCCGGATTTGTAGATCCCTGCCGCTGATACGCCGAGCGACGCCCCAACCGCCGACCCTTCGCGGATCTCGACGGCATCGGGCGTCAATAGGAACTTCCCCGTAACGTCGGAAAATACAATGCCCGCGCCTTGCAGCTGGCTGATCAGCCCAACCACCGAGACCGCATCCAAAAGCCCCGCCAAAGCCGGCGCATCAACGACACGGATATCGGCAATGTTCAACGACCCGTCATAGGTCCCCGTGTCGCCCACGGGCTGCAAAATCAACTTTAGCTGCCCACCGCGGCCGCTGGCATAAAGCCCGGAGGACGCAAAAACCAACCCGGCATCTTCCGATTCGATGCGAAAGGCACTGCGACCATTGGCGCCGGGAACCACCGTGCCACTGATCGGTGCCGTGCCATTGACCAACCCGGTGAAATCACCGTTCAACCCGCCCGAAGCCAGAAAACTGCCGCGAAACCCCTCAATCGCGATGTCTTCGCTGATCCGCAAGCGGTCCAGCCCAATGTCCATCGGCGGGGCATCCTCCGTGGGCGTCAGCGAGGCCCCGAACGTCGCACGGCGCAGATCGACCGCGCCGTTGGCAATTGCCAGACCCACAGTTTTCCCGGCGCCGCGCCCAATCAAGGTAACATCGCCGGAAAACCAGTCATTCAGCGTCAAGCCGGTGAAAACCACCTGATCCAAACTTCCTTCGGGCTTCAGCGTCAACTGCCCTTTGGCGTCCAAACCCGCAGCCGCCAGTTCAAGACGGTCAACCTTGGCCGGACTGCCAAACTGCCCCTCCAGAATCAAACTGCCCACCGCATCTGGTGGCTTCGTCCAGCTCACCTCGGGAATGGCCAGGGTCAACCCGGCCAGATCACTGTTCAAGGTAAAGGCCGGGGCCTTGCCGCGCTGCAAATCGACAGTGATATCAGCCCGCCCGACACCGGTGACCGCCCCCTCGGGCAATCCGATCGAAAAGGCTTTCAGTGTAGCCGCTGACAGCTCCATCACCGCCTCAACCCGGCTTCGGCCACGCGCAGAAGGGCCGAAGCCTTGCTGCCAATGGCCATCGACGGGCACCCCGTCTAACGCCGCCATCCCGAATATCTTCATCCCGGCAGGCGTAGCGGTGACAGTCAGTTGATCGGCGCTCACCACCCGGCCCTTGACGACCTTGTCCGAACGGACATCCCTGAGCGTGCCGCTGACGTCATAGCCAACATCCGTAGCCTTGAGACCCTTGACCAGTTTCAAACGCAGATTGGCCACCACCTGCGCCCGGCCTGTGGCCAGATCGACCGGCTGCCCGGCCTTGCTGATAAACCCAAACGGTGGCTCATCCAGAATCGCCAGCGCCGCGGTTATGCTGCTTTGGCTTTTCAGCGTGATCTCGGCGGCCGCCGGAATCACCCGGATATCGGGCACTTTCAACACCGATCCGGTCACATCCAGATCGCCGCCCTGTGGCGCCACGACCCGGCCTTTGTCGATCACCAGCGTATAGGTGTTATCCTCAATCGTCGCATAGCCTGCACCATCGACAATCGGCGGAAGGGTTTTGAGAAACCGCACCTCGGCGCCGCGGAACTGATACCCCAAAGACAGGCGCGGGGCCTGACCCGGCCTCAGGCGCAGCGCGCCCTTCACGTCAAACAGCTCGCCCGTCGCCACGTTGTCATGCAACCACTTGCGGGTTCCGGGCACCGCCGACACCG
>JANMDM010000366.1:0-3100 GCA_031376305.1 Pseudomonadota bacterium
TTTAACTCGGAGTATTCGCGGCTGAGCGTGGCAATTTCCCCATGCGCCGCCCCCGCCGAAAGCTTTGCTTCGAGGAAATCGAACCGCCGAGTGATCTGCGCGAGTTTGTCCAATGGTACCATAAGCGCCTCATCGCCCGCCGCAGCCCGCCGGTCAAGGGGCTGCCTGCCCATTCATCTTCGCACAAATATCCCCGCCGCAGGCGGAAAACCACGACTCCGCCGCTGCCAAGCGGCGCGGTCTGCGGGGGCAAGGCGGGTCCGGGCCCTGCCCCCAAAGAGCATCAGCATCAGTCCGCCAAGGCCACCGCGCCTCACCTGTGCATCCGCGCCCAGTGGTACAGGCAGATCAGCTCATAGGCCACATGCGCCCCGGCAATGGCAGTGGCGCCCGTGGTGTCATAGGGCGGCGAGACTTCGACGATATCGCCGCCGACCATATTGATGCCCGCCAGATCGCGCAGGCAAGCCGCCGCCTGCCAGGAATGCAGCCCGCCCCAGACCGGCGTGCCGGTGCCGGGGGCCGCTGACGGGTCCAGCGCGTCGATGTCAAAGGTCACATAAGTCGCCCCGTCGCCGACGATCGCTTTGGCCTTGGCCACCGCCGCCGCGCAGCCTTTCTCGTGCACTTCGCGCGCATCAATCACATGGATGCCCAGATTGTCCTCGGTCGTCGTCCGGATGCCGATTTGAACCGAGCGTTTGGGATCGACCAGCCCGGTCTTGACCGCCTTGTAAAGCATGGTGCCATGGTCGATCCGGCTCAGGTCATCATCCGGCCAAAGGTCGGAATGCGCATCAAAATGGATCACCCCCAGCGGCCCGAACTTTTCGGCATAGGCCTTCAGGATCGGATAGGTGATGTAGTGATCGCCGCCCAAGGTGATGGTCCCCGCCCCCGCCGCAAGGATCTTGGCAATGTGAGCGGTCAATGTCGCGGGGAAGTCCGCCACTTTTGCATAGTCAAAGGCGCAATCGCCGTAGTCGATGATGCTCATCTCCTCCAGCGGATTGGTCGGCCAGCCGTAGGGCGGATCATAGGGCTGCAGGCTTGACGCCTCACGGATTGCCCGCGGCCCGAACCGGGTGCCGGTGCGGTGGGTCACGGCCTGATCGAACGGAACCCCGGTTATCGCCAGATCAACCCCGGTCAGATCTTTGGTATAGGTCCGCCGCAGAAAGCTGGTCGCGCCGCCAAAGGCGTTTTCAAAGGCATAGCCACGCAGGCCCTTGCGGGTGAAGGCGGTATCCACCTCTTTCTTTGCATCTTCGAGTGCCATGGAATGAGTCCCCGGAAAGCGTGCGGACATCGTTCTGAGCCGGAGACGCCGCCCGATCCGGTGGCCGAGAAAGGCCCGAGCGGCGGGGCAAAGTCAAGCATAATTTGATCAAACGAAGGGCGAGCCCCCGGCCCGCCCCCCCTTTTCGGCACCCTCAGCCCAAGCGCACCCCTTCGCGCACCAGATCATCGGCCACGCGGCGGATGGCCTTTTCCAAGGTTTCGGCGATGAAGTCCACCTGCGCTTCGGTGATGATCAACGGCGGTGACATCACGTTCAGATGGCCGATCGGGCGCACAATCAGACCCATCTGCTCACAGGCGTCGGAAATCCGCTTTGATTCACCCACCGCATCGGGCAGCAGCGCCTTCGTCGCTTTGTCGGCGACACACTCGACGCACAGCATCAGCTTGCGACCGCGCACCTGACCGACCAAAGGCAAGGCCGCCAACGCCTGCATCCGCGTCTCGAAATAGGCGCCCACTGTGCTGGCATGGGCCAAAAGCCCCTCGCGCTCGATGATCTCGATGTTCTTCAGACCGGCGGCACAGGCCACCGGATGCCCCGAATAGGTGAAGCCCGTGGTAAACCAGCGCTGCCCGCCTTTGGCCATCGCCGCCCAGATTCGGTCCGAGAAAATCACCGCGCCCAGCGGAATATACCCCGAAGTCAGCCCCTTGGCCGAACAGATGATATCCGGCTGCACGCCGAATTCATCCAGCGAGGCGAACCAGTGGCCCAGCCGCCCAAAGGCCGTCACCACCTCGTCGGCGATGAACAAGATATCGTGCTTGCGGCAAACCTCCCACATGCGCTTCAGATAGCCTTCCGGCGGAATAATGATCCCGCCCGAGGCTTGAATAGGCTCGGCGATGAAACCGCCGATCCGCTCTGGCCCCACCCGCGCAATCAACGCCTCATATTCGGCCACCAGCTGGTCGCAAAACTCCGCCTCGGTCATCCCGTCGGGGCGGCGGTAAGGGTTGGGGCAGCTCAGGTGATGGATGCCGTCGGTCTGGTAGCGGAACTCCTCGACCCGGTCGCCGGGCCGCTTGCCCACCGACTGACAGAGATAGGTCGAGCCATGATAGGAATAATCCCGCGCGACAATATCGGTCTTTTGCGGATTGCCGCGCGCGTGGTGATAGTAGCTGACCATCCGCACCGCCGTATCCACCGCCGTCGACCCACCCGTGGTGAAATGCACGCGGTTGAGGTCGCCCGGCGCCAGCTCCGCCAGCTTTGCCGCCAGCAGCGCCGTCGGGCCATTGGTCATGTCGACAAAGGTATTGGAAAACGCCAGCCGCTCGGCCTGCGCCGCAATCGCCTCAGCCATCTCACGGCGGCCAAGGCCGATGTTGGTGCACCACAGCCCGCCCACCGCATCAAAATACTGCCGCCCGTCGGCGTCCCACAGATAACACCCCTCACCCCGCGAAATCACCAGCGCGCCTTTTTCCTCGAAGGGGCCGAAATTCGTCCAGGGATGCAGGGAATGCGCCCGGTCCATCTCCCAAAGTGCCTCATTGGCAAGCGAATGCGTGGCGTGAGTCATTTTGAATCTCCAGTCAATATGGTGGAGCGACCATAGCCAAAGCGGCAAAAAGGGCAAGAAGATTTTTGATCAAATAACAATGCAGAAAAATATTCAAAACAAAAAGGCTGCTACTTGCGCCTGAGCTCGGCAGCTGATCCGCTCCTCAGCGTTGGACCGCCGGGGGGAGGTCAAGTACATTGACTTTGCCCCACGAATTTACAGCTAATGCGTGTGGAACAGATATGGATTCGCCTCAAATGACAACCGCAAATTTTCGCAACATT
>JANMDM010000369.1:0-6903 GCA_031376305.1 Pseudomonadota bacterium
GGGGCGCCCTCGAACCACAGTGCGGCGGGGATCATCACCGTTGAGGATGCCGACAGCATGCCGGCGGCGGCCACCTCGGGCGGCTGGCCACCAAGGAAGCGCCGCGCAAAGACACCCGCGCAGGCGTAGCACAGCGACGCGGCAAGGACCGCAAGCTGCGACAGCGAGGTGAGGTCGAGCGTTGCGAGCGCCCCAAGGCCCATCACCACGGTGACACCCAAAAGCCCCAGAAGCACGCCCACCACCTTTTCGCCTGTCAGCTTTTCATCGGCGAAAATCGCGGCGGCAAGGGCCACGGTAAAGATCGCGGTCGAGGCGTTCAGGATCGCCGCGAGGCCCGAGGCAATGTGCTGCTGGCCCCAGACGATCAGGCTCCATGGCAGAATGTTGTTTAAAAACCCCATGGCGGCGAAGATCAGCACCGCGCGCCAGCCGCCACGCACCGGCAGTTGGCGCACGAAGATCACCGCCCAAAGGACCATCGCGCCCGCGGCCACTCGAAAGGCAACCGTGGACAGGACGCCCACTTCGCTCAGGGCCGCGCGGGTGGCTGGAAATGAGCAGCCCCAAAGCAGGGCAAGCAGGGCCATAAGCGCCCAGGCGCGCGGCGAGATTTTACGTTGGAGGGGCGCGGAGGAGGGGGTGTTTGACATGATGGCGCGACCCTAGCGTCGGCCCGCCGCCTCCGCCACCCGGAACTTGTGCCAAATACAATCGTCCCAGATGGGAAATGAAAACGGCCCTGCCGGTTGGCAGGGCCGCAGATTTAGTATCAACCCCGGATCAGAAGCTGAAGCCGACGCGCAGGCCCGCCGCAACAGCGCTGTTGTCGGTGAACTTCGCCCCGATCGCTTTGGTCGTGGCGTCGCCGATGTCGACGTAGCGCACGCCGCCGGTGATCTTGAAGTTGTCCTGCGTATAGGTCGCCGCCAGACCGATGCTGCGGTAGCCGTCGGTCGGGCCGAGGTTGCCCTGCAGATCGCCGGTGGCCCCCTCATATCCCACGATCACCGCGCCCGACCACTGCTCGTTGAACTTGCGGCCGACGCCGAGTGTGTAGCTTATATAGTCGGACTGAAGGCTCGCCAATGAGCTGCCCGTGGCAGCGAAAAAGGCGGGGGGCGTGATGTCGAATTTCGACCAGTCCACCCAGCGCACCGAACCGAAGACCAGCGTATCGGCCGCCACCCCGGTCTGAAACTCGAGGTTCACCGATTGCGGAATTTCAGTCTCGAAGCTCGTCGGTACCGGCGAAAAGCTTTCATGGGCGGTGAGCGTCTGGGTTATGGCCGAATTATAGGTCAACGCCACCCGCGCCGCGATTTCGGGTTTTTCCCAAGCGACGCCGACCACATAGCCGAACTTGTGATCTGTGTCGGTGCTCATCGAATAGTTGCCGATGGTGGGAATCGCCACCTTGCCACTTACCGACTGGGCCCGCAGGCCGCCGATGAGCGAGACATTCGACGGCAGCCGGTAGCGCAGCAGCGCGGTGACGGCCAGTGAATCGACATCGGCCGTGGCGCCGGCGAACGGGTAGGGTGCCGAACCGGCCGGATAGGCGACATTGGCCCCGACCGGCTGGTCGAGGATGATCGCCAGATCGAGGTTTTCGCGCAGCGCCATTTTATAGGCCAGCGTGAAATTGCCGTAACCGGGGGCCATGTCGCCCGAAGACAGCGCTCCGCCCGCAACCGTGCCGCTGACCTCAGGGCTGGCGACGCCAAGCGAAAACTCTAGGTAACTGCCCTTTTCGAACAAGACCGCCACTGATTGTCCCGACCGTTCGAGGCCGCCTGCCTGTGCCGCGCCTGCCCCGAGGGCAATGAGACTCGTCGTCAAAAGTACTCTTTCCATGCTCATCCCCATGAGTTTATTTGATGAGATTATGGTAGGTCCGCTCCGGCCCTTCCGTCAACGAATGACGTTGCGTCGTGTATAATTAGCTTTTGGCTGCGGCTTTCGTGCCGATATTTTTGTCGCGAATGTTCAGCCAATTGGCCGCGAATATGACCGCACCGCCGATAAAGACCCAAATATCCAGCGGTTCCGTATAGATAAGCATGCCGATGACCCCGATCAGCGGTAGCCGCATGAAGTCCAGAGGCGTGACGACCGACGCCGGTGCCAGTGTCAGAGCCTTGGTCAGGCAAAAATGTGCCCCAAGACCAGACAGGCCAATGGTCAGAATCCACGGCAATACCGCAAGCGCAGGCAGGGCAATGCCACCGTCCCAGCCGGCGCAAACCAGGCCAAGCGCTGATTGCATCAGTGTCAGCCAAAACAGGATACACGAAATCGTCACCACCCGCGTCAGCCGTTTGGTCACCAGTGCCGATCCGGCAAAACCCAAAGCACAGGCCAGAGCGGCCAAGAGGCCAACGGTCAAGCCACCGGCGCCAAAGGGGCGCGCCACAATCAAAATGCCAACAAAGCCCACGGCTGCGGCGCTGATCCGCGTCGGTGTCAGCCGCTCGCCCAGCACCAGCGGGGCGGCAAGTGCAACCAAAATCGGGTAAGAAAACTCAAGCGCGAAAAGCTGGGCGAGGGGGATCAACGACAAGGCAAACAACCACAGGTTCTGTCCGGTGAAATGCACGATATTGCGCAAGACGTGCAGGCCCATGTGGCGGGTCGAAATCTGCGCCCATCGGCCACTTACGGTGATTGCGATCCCCACCACCACGACCCCAATCAGGGATCGGTAGAGCATCACTTCGAAGGTGTCGAGATAGGGGTGCAGGGCGCGACCCGACACCGCAACCATCGAAAACCCAAAGATGGAGCCAAGCATCCAGAGGGCTGCGGCAAGGGGACGATAGGTCTGAGGCATGGGCGGCGGGCTTTCGCAGTTTGGAAGGACATGGAAGTTTTGGCGCGCAAAGTCCATCCTGCCCCCGATCCGAAAGCCACGCGGCGTGAAAGCCGCAATCGGCCGAAAAAATACTGGGTCGGAAATTTTGCCGCTCGCCAACAACCAGCGGTGCCCACAATGTCGCGGGCACCGCCATGAACCAAAGAAAAGCCAGCATGAGATTCGTTGCCCCGGTTGCCACCCCCAAAGGCTTTGCCCGCCGCGTGCCCCCGGCAATTTTTCCGCCGATCCTTGGGCTCTTTGGACTTGGCCTGGCCTGGCGCCGCGCCGGGGTGAACCTTGGGGTAGCCGAAGGTATCGGCGAGGCGATCTTGGGCGCGGCAACATTGCTGTTCCTGGTGGCGTTTGGGGCCTATCTGGCGAAATTTCTGCGCCGTCCGGCGGTGGTAATGGCGGATCTGCGGCTCTTGCCGGGGCGTCTGGGGATATCAGCGATGATCGCCTGCCTTTACCTGCTGGCCGCGGCCTGCTCGCCGCACGCCCCCGAGTCTGCCCGGTTGATCGTGCTGGCGGCGCTTGGCCTGCATGGGCTGGTGATAGCATTGATCTTGTGGGGGTTCGTCACCGGCCCGAAAGAACAGCGCCGCTATTCCCCGGCGGGGCATCTCTATTTTGTTTCGCCGATCATCGGGGCTTGGGTGTCGGCCCAGGCAGGCTTTGATTATCTGGCTCTTGGCCTGCTGGCCGTCACGCTGGTCATTGCCGTCGGGATCTGGGCCTGGGGCGCGGACCGGCTGTGGCGCAATGGCATGCCAGCGCCTTTGCGCCCGCTTCTGGCATTGCATCTGGCCCCGGCGGCTCTGGCCGGACTGACGGCGCATTATCTTGGCTTGCAAAGTTTTGCCAATGTCGCGGCTGTGATCGCGGCTTTTGTGCTTGGGGCGCTGGTGATCGGCGGGCGGTGGATAACGACTGCGGGCTTTTCACCCTTCTGGGCGGCGTTTACCTTTCCGCTGGCGGCGACCGCGTCCCTTTGGATCCTTCGCGGCGGCTCCTGGCAGATTGCAGGGATGCTGGCGCTGGCCACTGCTACCGTGGTGATCCCGGTTATCGCCTTCCGCATCCTGAAGCTTTGGGCTGGTGGGCAGCTTGCGGTCAAGACCAACGCCGCAAGTGCTTAGATCAAACTGACCCAGGCCCGTGCCAGCGCCAGTCCGGCGGCGTCAGCATCTGGCCCGTATTCGGCGGCGATCACATCGTAGTTTTCCAGCCAACCGGGGTGGATCCGCTCAACAGTGGCGGCAAAATCGCGATTCCAGTCTTCGACGACCTGACGGCTTGCCTCAAAGTGAAACTGCATGCCGTAGCTGGCCCGCCCGATGCGGAAACATTGGTTGGGCACGGCGCGATTGTGCACCAGACCCACGGCAGTGTCGGGAAGGGAGAAGGTGTCTTTGTGCCACTCAAAACTTGGAAACGGGCCATTCAGAACTGAAATAACCGGGTCAGCAACGCCTTGCAAAGTTGCATGCAACCGATGCCAGCCGAATTCGGGTGCGGAGCCGACAATGTTCTGGGCACCATAGGCGCGCGCCAAGATCTGGGCGCCAAGGCATATCCCCAGGACCGCCTTATCCGCCTGACCCATCCGCCGCATGAGCCGTGCAAGTTCGGGCAGATAGGGGTGGGTGTCATCGGCCAAGGCGTTTTGCTCGCCCCCCAAAACCACCAGTGCGTCATGGTAACCGCCTTCGGGCAGCGGCTGACCATTCCAGGGGCGAAACACCTCGATCTCGGCATTGGCTTCGCGCAGGGCAATGCCCACCTGTCCCAGATGCGACACTTCTGTATTGTCGATGACCGCAACGCGCATGCCAAACCTTCCCATTGGCCCCCGCCAAGTACCCGCAGGAAGATTGACCATGGGCCGCGTGCCGTTGCAAGACCCCGGCAAGCGGCGGCGTTTTGGGCTTGCCAACCCCCGGCATGCATGAAAAAGCGAAGCGCCAAACGAAATCCCCCGCAGGAGGCATCCATGCAGATTCGTGAGGCTCTCACATTCGACGACGTTCTTTTGGTTCCGGCGGCATCTTCGGTGCTGCCCTCCGACGCGGATACGTCGACGTTTGTCACCAAATCCATCCGCATGAATATCCCGCTTCTGAGTTCGGCGATGGATACGGTCACCGAAGCGCGCATGGCGATTGCCATGGCGCAAACCGGGGGCATCGGCGTTATCCACCGCAATCTGGGGATTCTGGAGCAGGCCGCCGAAGTCAGCCGGGTGAAGCGTTTTGAAAGCGGTGTGGTCGATAACCCGATCACGCTGCGCCCTGACCAGACCTTGGCCGATGCGAAAGCTCTGCAAGACCGCTATAACGTCACTGGCTTTCCGGTGGTTGATGAGCGTGGCCGGGTGGTGGGGATCGTCACCAACCGCGATATGCGCTTTGCGTCGGATGACCGGACCCCGGTCAGGTTGATGATGACCTCGCAAAACCTTGCAATCCTTGAAGAACCCGCTGATCTGGAGGCCGCCAAAAGCCTGATGAAAATCCGGCGGATCGAGAAACTTCTGGTGACCGACGGTCATGGCAAACTGACCGGGTTGTTGACCTTGAAAGACACCGAGAAAGCCGTGCTGAACCCGCATGCCTGCAAGGATGACATGGGGAGGCTGCGCGTGGCGGCGGCAACGACGGTGGGTGACGCCGGGTTCGAGCGGTCGCAGGCGTTGATTGACGCGGGCGTTGACATGGTGGTGATTGATACCGCGCATGGCCATTCCGAAGGCGTGGCGCGGGCGGTTGAGCGCATCAAAGCGCTGTCAAACCGGGTTCAGGTGGTGGCGGGCAATGTCGCCACCGCCGAAGCGACGCGCGCGCTTATTGGGGCCGGCGCCGATGCGGTGAAGGTTGGCATCGGGCCGGGGTCGATCTGCACGACGCGGATTGTGGCGGGCGTCGGTGTGCCGCAATTGACGGCGATCCTGGATGCGTCCGGGGCCGCGGGGGGGATTCCGATCATCGCCGACGGCGGCATCAAGTTTTCCGGCGATTTTGCCAAGGCGATCGCGGCAGGCGCGTCTTGTGCCATGGTTGGCTCAGCCATTGCCGGAACCGACGAAAGCCCCGGTGAAGTCATTCTTTATCAGGGCCGTACATTCAAAAGCTATCGCGGAATGGGCAGCCTTGGTGCCATGGCGCGCGGCTCTGCAGACCGCTATTTCCAGAAGGATGCGGCCAGCGACAAGTTGGTGCCCGAAGGGATCGAAGGGCAAGTCCCCTATAAAGGTGCGGCTGCGGCTGTGGTGCACCAGCTGGTTGGCGGCTTGCGTGCCGCGATGGGCTATACCGGCAACCGGACAATTGCCGAGATGCGGGAAAATTGCCAGTTCGTGCGGATCACCGGCGCGGGCCTGCAAGAAAGCCATGTGCATGACGTGCAGATCACCCGTGAAAGCCCAAACTATCGGGTTATGTAGTTTAATTACAATGTCTTGCATGTCTTTTCTAAAGTAAGGTCGGTTCGTGACACCCTCTGCCCGCATTCAAAGTGCCATTGGCATCCTTGACCGGATTATCACCGGCGCTCCGGCAGAGCAGGCGCTGACGTCCTGGGCGCGCGCCAGTCGTTATGCGGGCTCCGGGGATCGGGCGGCGGTGCGCGACCGGGTTTATGACGCGCTTCGGTGTTTGCGGTCCTACACCGCGCTGGCTGGGGCCACCGCACCTTCTGGGCGCGCGTTGATGATCGGGGCTTTACGGTCGGCGGACATTGACGTGCTGTTTTGCGGCGGTCCCTATGCACCCGCGCCGCTTGAGGATGCGGAGCGGGTCGCACTTGCCACCGCTCCGGTATTGGCCGAGCTGCCCTTGGCGCAGCGCATCGATTGCCCGGATTGGCTGATTGCCCCGCTTTCCGAAAGCCTTGGCGATGCTCTGGAACCGGTGATGGCGGCACTACGGCGGCGGGCTGCGGTCTTCCTCTGGGTCATTCTGGCGCGAAATTCGCGGGCAGAGGTTCAGGTCCTTTTGGGCGTCGAGGGCGTTGATACCGGTGTTCACGGGCAGGGAAATTCGGCTTTG
>JANMDM010000169.1:0-6895 GCA_031376305.1 Pseudomonadota bacterium
CCGGGCAGACGTTGGATCAACAGCTTGCCAATCCGGTCTGGCATCTGCATCACGGCCAGCCGCCGGTGTCGAATATGGTTGTGCCGTTTGCGATGCTGCTGAACTTGGCCAGCGTTTCGGGGGCCACGAATAAATCAGGACTTTGGGGCTTTATCAAGCGGTACGCGCCAGATGCAGCCCCTGAGACCCATCCCGATCTGGATCAGGCAGCGGATTTCGCGGTGCGCTATTTCCACGATTTCGTCGCGCCGACGCGGGTCTGCCGGGCGCCGTCTGACAAAGAACGGGTGGCGCTGGAGGATCTGGCGGCACGTCTGCGCGTCTGGGACGGCGGGCTGGACGCCGAAGCCTTGCAGACCATGGTTTTTGCGGTTGGCACTGATCATGGATTCGAGCCGCTGCGCGATTGGTTCATGGCCCTTTACGAAGTGCTGTTGGGCGCCAGTCAGGGTCCGCGATTTGGCGGGTTCATTGCGCTGTACGGCATTGATGAAACCTATGTGCTGATTGACAAAGCGCTGACCGGACAACTGGTAAAATAAACCGCAACTATTTCCGCATCTGCCCGTATCTTTCGTGTCAACAAAGGAGCGGGCGATGCGGGGATGGGTATTGGCTTTGATCTGGCTGGCGATGCCGGTTCAGGCGCAAGAGGCGGATAAAGCTGCAATTGACGCTGTGATCGCCGACCAGTTCGGTGACTTTGGCCGTGGCGACACGCTGGGGGCTTATGATCACGCCTCGCCGTTTATCCAGTCAATGTTCGGGACGGCTGAAAATTTTGGCCTGATGGTGCGCTCAAAATACCCGATGATCTGGGCGTCGAAAGATGTGCGATATCTTGACCTGAAAGAAGAAGCCGGGCGGCTCGTGCAGCGTGTCTATGTGGCGGACGCAGCCGGGTCGGTGTATTTCTTTGATTACGAGATGATCCGCGTTGACGGTCAGTGGCGCATCAACGGGGTCTATCCGGTTGCGGCGGATCAGGTTGGCGTCTGACGGGCGAACGCAACACTAACCTTCGGGTTAACTCCTTGGTGGTATTCCACCGTTTGTAAGAGGCACGCAGGCCTCTGGTTTTCCAGCAGAGAAATTTTTGATGGCTGCGCCTTTGGGGCGGCCGGACCCTTGGGTTTTATCCGGGTGGTGGGATTTCTTGCGGGGTCAGACATGGAACAGACAAGGGGTCTTGAATGAACAAGGTGATCACAGACGGGCTTATTTTGATGCCACCGGCGTTTGAAACCGGGTTGGGGGTCTGGTCGCGCACCGACGGGACGCCCGGATCGCCCACCTATGTGGGGTTTCCAGATGTGGCGCTGGTGCCTGCCGATCAGGATTTTGGCGGTTGTCTGGAAATGCAGAAAAACAGTGCCACCATGTCTGTGCGGTACATGGGTGACACTCCGCTATTGCCGGGCTGCTATCTGCGGGTGACGGCGCGGGTGAAGGCGATGAGTGGCAATCTGCCGTCGGTGCGGATTGCCGCCTGGGCGGGTGGGGCGGCGAATGCGCATCTGGCGGGCGTCGTGGAGGTCGGGCCCGCGGTGGCGTTGACGGCTTACGGGCGGGTGGAAACGGTGACGGCGATCATCGGCACCGGGTCGCGGGTGGGGGTCGATATGTCCTGGGGGCGCGCGGCGCTGTTTGGGCATTTCGGCATTGACCTGATCGGGGCCACGGGCGGGGTGGTCCGGATGGACGATATCGTCATCGAAGATATTACCTCGGTGTTTTTGCGTGATCTGATGGATTGGGTCGATGTGCGCGACTTTGGTGCCAAGGGCGACGGTGTTACCGACGATGCGGCAGCGGTCGAGGCCGCGGATGCGGCGGCGGCGGCCAGCGGCCGGTCGGTTGTGTTTTCCAAGGGCGTCTATTTCCTCAATGCGGATGTGACCTTGGATGCGCTGGCGCGGTTCGAAGGCACGGTGACGATGCCAGTGGACAAGCGGTTGGCGATGACGCGCGGCTTCAACCTGCCGACCTATGCGGCGGCGTTCGGCAGCGAGGAGCTGGGCTTCAAGAAAGCCTTTCAGGCGATGTTGAACTTCACCGATCACGAGTCGCTGGACCTTGGCGGCAGACGCATTGAGGTGACGGCCCCGATTGATATGCAGGCGGCGGTGAACAACAAGACGACGTTTTCAACACGCCGGGTGATCCGAAACGGCCAGTTCAACGTGATTGCCGGACCGGCCTGGGCGCCGACGGTTGTCACCTCGCAGGCAGGATATATTGCGGCCAGTCCCAATACGCTCAGCTCGGTGGTGAATGTCACCAATATTCTGGTTGGATCGCTGGTGCAGGGTGTCGGTGTCGGGCGCGAAGTCTATGTGACTGCGAAGAACGTCGGGGCGGCGACGGTGACGCTGAGCCAACCGCTTTACGGCGCGGCCGGGACACAGAATTACACCTTCACACGGTTCAAATATGTGTTGGATTTCAGCGGCTTTGCCCAGCTTGACAAGATGAACCTCGACGACATCGAGTTGCAGTGTAATGGCGTTGCCAGTGGTATTTTATTGGCACCCAGCGGGCTGATCTTTCAGATCCGCGACAGCTATATCAGCAGCCCGAAGGATCGCGGCATCACGTCGATCGGGACCGGCTGTCAGGGGATGTTGATTGACCGCTGCCAGTTCTTGTCGAACGAGTCTTCATTGCGGGCGCAAGACCGGCTGTCGATTGCGTTCAACACCAATGCCAATGACATAAAGATCCGCGAGAACCGGGCGACTCAGTTCCGGCATTTCGGCGTCATTGGCGGCGCGGGGAACGTGGTGGTGGGCAACCACTGGTTTCAGGGTGATACCGAAACCCAAGGGGTTCGCGTTGCCGGACTTGTGCTGGCCTCGACCAATTTGCGATCTACAATTACCGGCAACTATATCGACAACTGTTTTGTCGAACTGACCAATGAATATGAGCCCGCCCCGGCATTCGCCAATCAGTTTTCATTCGGCGGTCTGACGCTGACGGGGAATACGTTCATGGCCAGTGACGTTGCCCCCTGGTTCCGGTGGATCATGATCAAACCCTATGGCGCGGGTCACTTCATTCAGGGGCTAAACGTGTCTGGCAACGTGTTTCGCTGCACGAACGGCAGTGTTGACCGGATTGAGGGGGTGGATACCTCGTTCGCGCCGCTGGACAATTCGCGGATGCGGAACGTGCTGTTCAGTGGGAACAGTTTCAACGGCATCACCCAGAACTGCGAAAATCCGGTCTACTTGCAATTTGATCAGCCGACGGCGGTGGCCACCTGGAATGTGACGCCGGGGGCGTTCTTGCCCTTTGGCGGCTGGGCGCGCAATGTTGAGTCTTTGGTGGCTGAGGGGGTCATAAGTGGCCCCGTTGGTGAACGGCGCAGTGATCTGCCCTATGTAGACGTGGAGCAGGGCGTTGCGAAAAACGAAGTGCGGGTGAATTGGGTGGCCACCTCAAAAGGGCGCATCCAGATCAAGGTCCGAATGGACAATCCGCTTTGACCGCGGGGGCGGTTTGAACTGGGGCGCCCGGCATGTCCGGGCGCCTTTACGCTTTCAGCTATCCGCCTGTCGGGGGGTGCAATCCTGTTGGCTGAGATCGTCAGCAGTCAGCCGGTAGGCGCGGGCAAATCCACCGTTCAGCATGGCGCCTAGAATTTCAAAGCGCACGAAGCTGAAGTCGGCAAAATCTATGTAGAGTTTTGCTTTGGGATGATGAGCAAGCCACGCTTGGCGCAGTGCCGGACGGTCAGGCGTATTGGCAGGCAGGAACTGCGCGGTGACGGCAAGCGACAGGCGCGGGCTATTGAGAGGGTCGCCCCTTGGCCCCGGTTCGCCAATCAAAAGCCCTGCCCGCGGGTCGAGACGCAGAGCGCGAACATGCAGGGCCAGATCCGAGACAAGCGACATGGCGCTGCCGTCTGTGGCCAGGCCAAAACCGATGCGGCTGAGGAAGGGCGCCCCGGTGTCGGGATCGACGAACGCCAATGCAGCCACACGCGCGTCTTGCATCAGCGTTTGGGCAAGGGCGCGCGCCCCGGCATCGGTTTCGCGGATCGGTTTGGGGTATTGGGCCATGGTTCCAATCCTATCTGATGGGCGAGCCATTGACAGGCCTGTGCTTTGGGCCTTTGACTTTGCCGGGAACTGTAAGCGAGGGGCAATGGAACAGGCAAGTCAGCGCGCCAAGCCTACGTTCGTTGAATTGTTTCAGCCAAAGCTTCTGACCGTCTTGCGCGAAGGCTATGGCCTGATTGAGTTGCGCGCCGATGCCTTGGCGGGGCTTACTGTGGCGATTGTGGCGCTGCCCTTGTCGATGGCGATTGCTATCGCTTCGGGTGTCGGGCCGCAGATGGGGCTGTTTTCCGCCATTGTTGGCGGGTTCATCATTTCGGCCCTTGGTGGCAGCCGGTTCCAGATTGGCGGCCCTGCGGGGGCATTCGTCGTATTGGTTTCGGCTTGCGTGGGCGATATCGGTGTCAGCGGGCTGCTGACGGCCTGTGTGATATCCGGGCTGATGCTGATGGCGGCGGGTTTCCTCAGGCTGGGTGCCTATGTGAAGTTCATTCCCTATCCGGTGACAGTGGGATTTACGGCCGGGATCGGGATCATCATTCTTGCCAGCCAGATGAAGGACGCCTTCGGGCTGACATTGCCGGGGGCTGAGCCGGGTGCGCTATGGCCGAAGCTGGAAGTGCTGTGGTCGGTGCGCGGTTCGGCGGCACCTGCCGCTTTGGCGGTGAGCGCCGGTACAATTGCGGTGATTGTCGGGTTGAAACGGCTGGCGCCGACTTGGCCGGGATTGTTGATCGCGGTGGTCGTGATGACGGTGTTGGCGCAGCGGATGACGCTTCCTATCGACACAATTGCGACGCGCTTTGGGGCGTTGCCACATGGTCTTCCGCCGCCGCATCTGCCGGATCTGGGGTATGCGGCGCTGAAGGCCGCCTTTCCCTATGCGCTCAGCTTCACGCTTTTGGGGGCGATTGAGTCGCTTTTGTCGGCCGTGGTTGCTGACGGGATGACCGGACGCCACCATCGGTCAAACGCAGAATTGGTGGCCCAAGGGATCGCCAACATTCTGTCGCCAATCTTTGGCGGCATGGTGGTGACCGGCACCATCGCGCGCACTGCCGCCAATGTCCGTGCGGGGGCGCATGGTCCGGTTGCGGGCATGTTTCATGCGCTGTTTGTGCTTTTGGCTATGTTCCTGTTTGCACCCCTGGCCGGTCATATCCCGCTGGCGGCCCTTGCGGGCGTTTTGATCTTTGTCGCCTGGAACATGATCGAAAAAGAGGAAGCCTGGGCGCTTTTGCGCAACTCGTCCGGGGATGCGCTGGTGCTGGGGGTGACATTCCTTCTGGTCATCTTCCGTGACTTGACCGAGGGCATTTTGGTGGGCTTTGCGCTGGGTTCGATCCTGTTCATCAAGCGCATGTCCGACAATGCGCGGATCGACAGCCATTTGTCCCTTACCGAGGACGACCACGCTGATATCCCAGCACGCTATGATGCGACAGCGGCGATGGATGAGGATGTCGCCATCTACCGCATCCAGGGTGCATTCTTCTTTGGGGCGGCAACGACCGTGGGCTCGGTTTTGGACCGTATCGCGGCCCACCCGCGCGCCTTTGTCATCGACTTCACCGCAGTGCCGTTCTTGGACAGCAGCGCCGCGCGGATGATTGTCGTGCTGGCGCGCAAACTGTCGCGCCAACAGGGGCAGCTTTTTCTGACCGGTACCAAACCGGATGCGCGCCGCACGTTGGTCATGCTGGGGTTGCGCGAGCCGGGGGTAAGATATTGCGACAGCATCGGTGATGCGTTGTCACTGGCCCACGCGGACAAAGGCTAGCCTTGTCGGGCTTTGCGCAAGACCGGCACGGCTGCGGGACTTGAACAGCCAAGGTTCTGGCGGCTTTGCCTTTTTCGGGAGCCGCAGGATAATGTCCGAAATATCATGCCGCCAAGTCGAGCATAAATCAACATTATCCAGCCAATAAAATGGGTTACATTTCTGCCCCGAATTGATTTAAATGCCTGAGCGACTCTGTTCGGCATCTGGGGGAAGACTATGACCACAACGGATCGGGATGCACAGAAACCGGGAGCCATGCGGGCAATTCCTGCGGGTTTTGAAGGCGCACATGCGACCCCGGCGATCTATGCCGAGATGTATGCCGCCTCGATTGCCGATCCCGATGCGTTTTGGGGCCGCGAAGGTCGGCGTCTCGACTGGATCGAGCCCTACACAAAGGTGAAAAACACCAGCTTCGACTACGGCAAGGTCGATATCCGCTGGTATGAGGATGGGCAGATCAACGTTTCGGTCAATTGCGTCGACCGGCATCTGCCGACCCGCGCCGATCAGACAGCGATCCTGTGGGAGCCGGATGACCCGAAAACCTCCGCCCGCCATATCACCTACCGGCAGTTGTCCGACAAGGTGAACCGCATGGCCAATGTCTTGCTTGGCCAAGGCGTCGTTCGGGGCGACCGGGTGGTGATTTACATGCCAATGATCCCCGAGGCCGCCTATGCGATGCTGGCCTGCACACGGATCGGCGCGGTGCATTCCATTGTGTTCGCGGGGTTCTCGCCTGTTGCTTTGGCAAACCGGATCAACGACTCGGGCGCGAAGGTGGTGATCACCGCCGATCATGCGCCGCGTGGCGGCAAGAAGACGGCGCTGAAGTCGAACACCGATGCCGCACTCTTGCATTGCTCGGACAAGGTGAAATGTCTGGTTGTCAAGCACACCGGCGATCAGACCACCTGGACCCCAGAGCGTGATGTGGATGTTCTGGCCTTGATGGAAACCGCCAGCCCCGAGTGCGCGCCGGTTTCAATGGGGGCCGAGGATCCGTTGTTCATTCTTTACACCTCCGGCTCTACCGGTAAGCCGA
>JANMDM010000052.1:0-4499 GCA_031376305.1 Pseudomonadota bacterium
GAAATGGGCCAGACAATCGCCGCCTCGACTGAGGAAATGGAGGGTGACACGCTGGTCGTAAAGGGCGTCACGTTTTCGTCGCAACTGCCACAAGGCAGCTCTGAAGGCACGATTGCCGAAGTGCGGCTGAAGGAAATCGGCGATGGCACGGTTGAAGTCACGATGTCGACCGACATCCCTTTGGTCATCCACACCAAACCCGCCGAAGGTGACGCGACCGATTCAAAGATGACACTGTCGCAAAACGGTATGGTGGTGATGGCCAGCGGCACACCCGCAAGCATGGACTACACCTACACCGCGCCCGAGGTCAGCTTGTCGATGGACGACATCGCGGTTGAAGGAAAAACCGCACCCATCAAGATGAAGCTGACACTGACAGGCAACACCGGCAAGTCGCATATCGAAAACGCCGATACCCGCGTCGCCACATCGGAAATGAAGGCCGATGCGCTTGAGATCGCCGTTACCGGCGCTGAACCCGAAGGCGGCGGCACATTCAACATGACCGGAAAGATGAATGGGCTGTCAGGCGTCGGCACCATGCGAACGCCCAAAGGCGTCGATATGAAAGACATGAACGCGGCCATGCAGGCGGGAATGATGATCGACGGCAATTTCGCCTTTGCCGACGGCGCCTACAAGATCGAGGTGACGGGGCCGGACGGCGACTACACCGCCGACAGCTCGGGCGCGGCGGGCACCATGAAGGTCGCTATTTCGAAAGACGGCATTGCCTATGGCGGCGAGAGCACCGACAGCAAGATGACCTTGACCGGGACCACCATGCCCTTCCCGGTCGAAGCCACGATTGCGCAGTCAGCCTTCAATCTGGCCATGCCGGTTTCAAAATCGGACATAGCCGCGCCTGCGTCTTTCCTGGTCAAGCTGGTAGATCTGACAGTCTCCGACGCGCTGTGGAACATGATCGACCCCGGCACCCAACTGCCGCGCGACCCGGCGACGCTGGTTATTGACCTATCGGGTTCGATCCGGCCGTTGATCGACCTGCTTGACCCAAAACAGACCGAGGCTTTGGCGGCAGGCGCCACTGACCCGGCGGCAATGCCCAGCCCGTTTGAAATAACCGAAGCGAAAATCAATGCCCTTCAGGTAAAGGCTGTTGGCGCCGAACTGACCGGCTCTGGTGCCGTCAGCTTTGACAACTCCGCCGGAACGCCAAAGCCGGTTGGCGCCATCGACCTGAACCTGACCGGCGCCAACAAATTGATGGACACCTTGGTTGCCATGGGTCTTTTGCCCGCGGATCAGGTCATGGGCGCGCGGATGATGATGGGCATGTTCGCGGTGCCCGCGGGCGAAGACGCGCTTACATCGAAGATCGAATTCAAAGCCGATGGCGGTATTTTCGCCAATGGCCAGCAGATCCAATAACCAAAACATGTGCCATGCAGGGGGCCGTCCGGGATTGTCCGGGCGGCCCTTTCGCTTGGCAAAGGTCCGGCCTATGACTAGATGCCAAAGGGCAGAAAAAACAGGAAGCAACGGCCATGGCAGACAGACTTGAAACCCTGACCGAGGCGCTGCTTCATGCGGCCCGCAAGGCTGGGGCGACCGATGCCGATGCGATGGCCGTCGATGGCACGGCGATTTCGGTAGACGTGCGCCAGGGCCGGCTTGAACAGGCGGAACGCGCCGAAGGCATCGAAATCGGCTTGCGGGTGCTGATTGGCCAGCGTCAGGCCTGTGTTTCCGCCTCGGATGTCTCAGACCGCACCATTGCCGAAATGGCCGAACGTGCCGTCGCCATGGCCCGCGAAGCGCCTGAAGATGACAGCATTGGTTTGGCCAGTCCTGACCAGCTTGCCCGCAATTGGAACGCTGCGGCGCTGGAACTATCGGACCCGGCCGCAGACCCCTCAGCCGCCGCCCTCGAATCCGATGCGCGGCGGGCTGAATCATCGGCACTGGCCGTCAAAGGCATTTCGCAAGTCGACAGCGCCTCGGCCAGCTATTCCCGCCGCCGCATCCATATCGCAGCCTCGAACGGCTTTTCGGGCGGCTACGGACGCACCTCGCGCTCCATTTCGGCCGTGGCCATCACCGGCGAAGGCTTGCATATGGAGCGCGACTGGGCCGCTGAATCCCGCACTTTTCAAGCCGAACTGCCGGATGCAGAAACCATCGGCCAGCTTGCCGCCGAACGCACCCTTGCCCGCGCCGGGGCGCAACGGCCAAAGACCGGCGCCTATCCGGTGATCTTCGACGAACGGGTCGCCGCCAGCCTGATCGGCCATATCCTTTCGGCCAGCAACGGCACTGCGATTGTACGCGGTGCATCCTGGTTGCGCGACGCGATGGGCGCCCAGGTCTTGCCCAAGGGTCTGACCATCAGCGAAGATCCGCACCGCGCGCGTATCCCCGGATCGCGCCCCTTTGACGCCGAAGGGTTGCCAACCCAGGCCCGCAACATCGTCGAAGACGGTATCCTGACCGGCTGGACGCTGGATCTTGGCACGGCGCGCCGCCTTGGTCTTGCCTCGACGGCTTGTGCGACCCGCGGGCCATCCTCGCCGCCGTCACCCGGCAATTCCAACATCGCGCTGACGCCGGGCACGAAAACCCGCGCGCAACTTATCGCCGATATGGGTACCGGGATGCTGATCACGTCCTTTCTTGGGGCCTCGATCAACACGACCACCGGCGATTATTCGCGCGGCGCTTCCGGGTTTTGGGTCGAAAATGGTCAGATCGCCGGCCCGGTCAACGAATGCACCATCGCCGGCAATCTGCGCAATATGCTGATGCGCCTGACGCCTGCCAATGACGCGCGCCCGCATCTTTCCCACCGCATTCCCAGCCTGCTGGTCGAAGGTCTGACCCTTGCCGGCCAATGATGACCTTGCCCTTTTGACCAATGCCGCCCGTGCAGCGGGCGCAATTGCGCTGCGCTATTGGCGCAAATCCCCTGAGGTCTGGGAAAAGGCTGCAGGCGCGGGGCCGGTCACGGCGGCCGACCTTGCCGTCAACGATATGCTCATGGCCGATTTGCGCGCCGCTCGGCCCGGCTATGGTTGGCTATCCGAGGAAACCCCCGACACCCCCGACCGTCTGCGAGCCGAGCGGGTTTTCATCATCGACCCCATCGACGGCACCCGCGCCTTTATCGACGGCACCCCCGACTTCGCCCACTCACTTGCGGTTTCTGAAAACGGCCAGATCACCGCGGCCGTTGTCTTCCTGCCTGCGCAAAACCGGCTCTATTCCGCCTCAGATGCCACCATCGCCACCCTGAACGGCAGCCCGGTCCGCTGCTCCGCCTGCGAAACAGCCCAAGACGCCACCTTGCTGACCGCACGCCCGAATCTCGCCCCTGCGCATTGGCAAAACGATACCCCGCCGCCGGTTCGCCGCATGTTCCGCTCGTCGCTGGCGTGGCGCATGTGTCTGGTCGCCGAAGGCGCGTTCGATGGCATGCTGACCCTGCGCCCGACATGGGAATGGGACGTCGCCGCAGGCGCGCTGATCGCCCGCCAAGCCGGGGCGATGGTCAGCGACCGCAAGGGGCGCGCCCCGCTGTTCAACAGCCCCGACGCGCGGCTTGATGGCTGCATCGCCGCCGCACCGGGTCTGCAGAGTGATCTGCTGAACCAACTCCGCCGCTAGGGCGCGCCTTCCCTGCACGGCGACCTCCGGCGGCGGGGCTCGGGACCGCGACCGCCTCCTGCCGCCCCTGAACGGATGGCCCGGTCGAACGCGTGAACCGGATGATCAAGGATGGCGCCGTCAAACGGTATTTCTACGATGACCATCAACTGCTGCGCCGACACCTTGATTTGTTCGTTGAAACCTACAACCACGCCCGAAGGCTCAAGACGCTCAAATGCCTCGCGCCAGCACAGGTCATCTGGATATGATCAATGAGTCCTGAGCCTAGAATCAACAAATAACCATCGAGAAAGGCCGCAATACGGGCAGTCGCACTACTGAGCTGTTGAGTACTGTCAGCCTTTCGATCACCGATCCGTCGGCAAGCTGAACCCGCGTCGAATCTTCGGTCAGGTTAATCCCGGTGATGCCGAGTTGCGCCAGCGTCTTCACCGTGGTCGAGCCATCGGCATTGGTCACCAGCACCTTGAACTGCGCGAAACCCGCATCCGCCGAGGCCAGCTTGCCGTCGCCGTTGCTGTCGAAATACGCCCTGAGCGCCTCCATGTCCGACTGCGCCGTCGGGTCCCGCGCTCCGCGTGTTCGCTGGCGGAAACGCACCCCTGCGTCCGCTTCCAAAGACCTGGAACCGCTGTTTGGCATCGAACTCCCGCCCTCCGTTTACGCCCCCGCCAGGCTTGCCGATGATCGCCAATGCGAATGCGAAGTCAACCGCACTGGTCCATCAGCGAAATAGCAGCGGCGATGCTGCGAGATGCGTAGGTCGGGGTTCACCCCGACTCCTCCGACGTCACGTCGGGGTGAACCCCGCCCTACGGCTCACTTGAGCCGGACCCCCTTGCCGCACCGCCTGCGCCCTTCCGTCGCGC
>JANMDM010000126.1:0-1923 GCA_031376305.1 Pseudomonadota bacterium
CATCGATGACGACAGCAAAGCTTTTCGCCGCGGGGTTGCGATCACGCGCCAGTATTGTGACGGCGCCTGCCGCAAGGACGGCGTCGGCTTTTTCGGCGCGGCATTGGCCCGTCACCCTTGCCCCGCGCAGGCGGGCAAGCCGAACCGCAGCCATGCCCACGCTGCCCGATGCGTCAGTGATCAGAATCTTTTCGCCCCGCCGGACACCCGCCCGCGACAGAAGGCCATGGGCCGTGCCATAGGCCCGGTGCATGGCATCCGTCTCCAAATCCGTCAGGACAGTGGAGCTGACGTCGCGAAGGTGCTTGGCTGGCACGATGCAGAGTTCGGTGAGCGCCCTGTCATATTCGGATCCGATGCCGCGCATGGCCATTGGGTTCGCCTCGGTCAGAGCCGCCAGACCGGTCGGGCAAAGGACCCGCGCGCCGATTTTCGGTTCGGTGACGCCCTCGCCCTGCTTGACGGCGCGCCCACACAGATCGGGCCCCTGAAGCCGCGGGAACTGGATCAGCCCCGGCCAGCCCGCCGCTTCGGGGGGGGCTGATTCCGCAGACCAGCCCTTGCGGGTGTTGATATCGGATGCGCTGACCCCTGTGGCCAGAATCTGGATCAGAACCTCGCCCGGTCCGGGACGAGGCATCGGGATACGGCCGGACCCGCGCACTGTGTAGGATTGGTCGCGGCCGGTCAACAAGACACCGCTCATGCAGGCTTGCAGGGTCATGCGCAGATCCTGTCAGTAGCATCCGCCTGCACGGCGGCGCGGCGGCCGTGCCGCCCCGTTGGCAGGCCCGCCCGCTTCGCCTGCTCTGGGTAAGGCGCGTCACCGTTGCGGTGGATCTTGGCCCTGCCGCAGTTGTCGATGAACACGGGGGATTGTCCCGCGGCACGCCAGGTCAACTCGGCCTTCTCGATCAGTAAAACATCCGTCCACCGCGCTTCGGCACGGTGACAGCCCGGACCCACCGCCATCATGCCGCCACCGACATCTGCCAATTTCGCCTGCGATTGCACGGGTTTCTTCCTTACCAGACGCCGTTGCCAGACTGCATCCGTTCGCGCGGAAGGATGATGTTGTAACCGGACCGGATCGCCGCATCGGTGCTGTCGCCGATGTGGCGGGGGTAATGGTCCGCGAGGATCTTGCGCACCCGGTCACGCGCCACGTCGCGGGCGTCGCGCGCACCGGCGTCCTGCCATTCGCTGATGCTGCGGCGGTCGGCAATCTCGGGATAAACATAATCGGTCTTCATCCGCGCGAAGGTCTGGGCATGGCCAAGGTAATGGCCGACCCCCATCACCGTGTCGCGGATCACCTCGAAGCTCAGCGTGTCAGGCGTGACCTCGATCCCCTTCACGGTGCGCAGGATCGCCCCCAGAAGGTCATTGTCGATGACATAGCTTTCAAAGCTGGTGCCCATCAGCGAGCCTTGCATGCCCGCGCATTCGTGGATCATCGTCGCCCCCGCCTGCGCAGCGAGCGAGACGGTATAGCCCTTCTCGCCGCCGCTTTGCGCATCGGGCAGCTTGCTGTCGGTCATGCCGGCGGGAACCGAGTTTGGCAGGTCGTAGAAATTCGCCATCTGGGCGCAGGCGGCCGACAAGAGCGCCTGTTCGCCCGACCCGCCCGACATCGCCCCGGTGCGCAGGTCGCTGACAAAGGGCCAGGAAGCGAAGATGCCCCGGCACTGCGGGTCGATGATGTTGCACAGGATCAGCCCCGCCAGCACTGCGGCGCCGGCCTGCGCCACCGCTCCGGCCAGCGCGGCGGGGGCCGTCGCCCCGGCCTGACCGGCCGACACCAGCAGGATCGGCATGCCGGCCAGAACGGCGGCCTCCAGCGCGTCGCAGCTTTCGGTGGCAAAGCGCATCGGCGGCACGACATGGCAGCAGACGGCGGTGCAGAAGGGCCGCTCGCGATGC
>JANMDM010000138.1:0-2170 GCA_031376305.1 Pseudomonadota bacterium
GCCCGAAATGGACAAGGCGGCGGTGCTGAAAGGCACGGTCCGCACCGCTGTGGTTGAACGGGGCGTCGCCCAGGCCTTCGCGTTGAAAGACTGGATCGCGGTCAAAACCGCTGGCCGCGTGACGACCTATGAGATCACGACTGCCGGACGCGCGGCCCTCAAACGCCTCCTTGACGATGATCTTCCCCCCCCCAGGCGGTGGGCTTTGCCGAAGCGCGAACGCCGTTTGCCGATCAGCACCGGGTCTGGGACGAAAAACCGCTTGTCGCTCCGGGGTCGGATACGCCGCGCCGGATGCGTTACAATTTGGCCGAAAGTCCGCTGGCGGTTCTGGCGCGGCGGCGCGACAAGGATGGCAAGAGCTTCCTTGAGCAGGATCTGGTTGCCGCAGGCGAGCGTCTGCGCGAGGATTTCGAGCTGGCGCAGATGGGGCCGAAGGTTGCGCAAAACTGGGACCGCTTTCTGACCGCTGGCGATCGGGGGGCCTTTCAACCCGAAGGCGGGCCGTCCGAAGGACCCGGCAGGGCAAGGGCGCGCGTCGCGGCAGCGTTGCGGGATCTGGGGCCGGGCCTGGGCGACATGGTGTTGCGCTGCTGCTGTTTTCTGGAAGGGCTAGAGGTGGCCGAAAAACGCATGGGCTGGTCGGCGCGGTCCGGCAAGATCGTGCTGCGCATCGCGCTGATCCGGCTGAAGCGGCATTACCATGAGGTTTATGGCGGCAAGACGCCGCTGATTGGCTGAGGACAATCAAAAGGGCAGCCGCAGGGGCTGCCCTTTCGGTTTCGCCATGGCCAAAGTCTCAGTCAGCGCGGGTCAGGCCCGACGCATGCAAAACCCCGGCAACCGCCCCGCCCAGAAGTGGGGCGATGATGTAAAGCCACATCTGCGCCAATGCGTCGCCGCCAAGAAAAAGTGCCGGTGCCAGCGAGCGGGCCGGGTTGACCGACGAGCCGGAGATATTGATGCCGGCAAGGTGAATCAGCACCAGCGTCAGACCGATGGCAAGACCCGCCAAAGCCCCGGCCCCGTTTGCAGCCGTCGCCCCAAGGATCACGGTGACGAACAGGAAGGTCGCAACCGCCTCAAAGATGAAGGCCGCCGTCGTGCCGGTGGCGCCAACCGTGGTCGCCCCAAGGCTGCCATCGGGTGTGCCCATGATCTTGATCACGACAATGGCCAGAACCGCGCCGATCACCTGGGCAATCACATAGCCGATGAAGTCGCCGACCGACATCCGCCCCGCGGTGACCATCCCCAGCGAGACGGCCGGGTTAAGATGCGCCCCAGATATTGCGCCAATGCCGTAGGCGGCGGCGACGACGGCAAGGCCGAAGGCAAAGGCGATGCCCAACTTGCCGATATCCGCCCCCATATAGACGATGGCGCACGTGCCCAGAAAAACCAGGATGAATGTGCCGATCGCCTCAGCGATGAGTTTTTTCGTCATAAGATGTCCCTTCCTGCATGTCGGTTTTTGTTCGTTTCTTTCCTGTGACCCTGCACGCGTCGAATCTCTGCGGCGCGCATTGCCATTAGGTGGCGGTAAGCATATCTGTGTTGCGCGATCTTTTTAGGGGAAAACTTCCGTGCGTGACCTCAAAATCCCGGATCAGCGGCATCCCGAAAAGGCGCATCGCCCCGATCAAGCGCAGCCGAAAAAGCCCGCATGGATCCGGGTCAAGGCACCGGTTTCCGCAGGATATAAGCGAACGCGCGATATTTTGCGGGAAAACAAGCTGGTGACGGTCTGTGAGGAAGCCGGCTGCCCCAACGTCGGAGAATGTTGGTCGGTGGGCCATGCCACCATGATGATTATGGGTGATATTTGTACGCGCGGGTGTTCATTTTGCAACATCGCCACCGGAAAACCGTCAAATATTGATACATTCGAGCCGGGTCGCGTCGCCCATGCGGTGCAGACGCTTGGGCTTAATCATGTGGTGATCACCAGTGTGGACCGCGACGATATTGAGGATGGCGGGGCGGAGCACTTTGCCCAGACGATCCGGGCGGTGCGGCACCGCTCACCGGGAACAACCATTGAAATTCTCACGCCGGACTTTCTCAAATGCGCCCCCGAAGCGCTGGAAAAGGTCGTCGAGGCCCGCCCCGACGTCTTCAATCACAACCTTGAAACCGTGCCGGGCCTGTATCCGACCGTGCGCCCCGG
>JANMDM010000165.1:0-37309 GCA_031376305.1 Pseudomonadota bacterium
TCGGTCTGTCGAACTATGCACCCTATCTGATGAACCGCATCATGGGCCGCTACAACGCCTCGATCCGCGACGAGATGGCGGCTCTTGGCCTGACCACGCCCAAGATGCGGGCGCTGGCGGTTTTGTCGGTGATCGACGGGCAGTTGATCAGCCAGCTTGCCGTCCACGCGATTGTCGAGCAATCCACCCTCAGCCGGGCACTGGACGCGCTGCAAGCCGAAGGCCTGATCCGCCGTGAAACCGACACCGAAGACAGTCGCGCCACCAGGGTGATGATTACCGATTCTGGCCGCACGGCTTTTGAAACCCTTTGGCCGCATATGGCTGAAACCTATGCCCGCATGTTTCGCGGCATTCCCAATGAGGAACGCCGCGCCTTTGTCGCCACCTTGCAAAAGGTCCACGCCAATATCCGCAAACACGATTTCTGAGGTCCCATGGCAGAGCGTTCCTACAAGGCCGAAGTTGAGCACCTGAAACTGGGTGACGGCGAAACCTTCACCGGTGAGGGGATTCTGGCGATCACCAAGGCGCTTTTGGAAAATGGCGTCGGCTATGTCGGCGGCTATCAGGGCGCGCCGATCTCGCATCTGATGGACGTTCTGGCCGACGCCGAGGAGCTGATGGCCGACCTTGGGGTGCGGTTTGAGGCAAATGCCTCAGAGGCGGCTGCGGCGGCGATGCTGGCGGCCAGCGTGCACTATCCGATTCGCGGGGCGGTCACTTTCAAGGGGTCAGTCGGCGTCAACGTCGCCTCTGATGCCCTTGCAAACCTTGCATCTTCCGGCGTCACTGGCGGTGCTTTGGTGATTGTCGGCGAGGATTACGGCGAAGGCTCTTCCATCATGCAAGAACGCAGCCACGCTTTTGCAATGAAATCGCAGTTCTGGCTGATGGATCCACGCCCGAACCTGCCCTCCATCGTGCAGGCCGTGGGGCAGGGGTTCGCGCTGTCGGAGGCTAGCAATACGCCCGTCATGCTGATGGTGCGCATCCGGTCCTGTCATGTCACCGGATCCTTCCAGACCCGCGACAACCAACGCCCGCCCTTGTCGGTGAAGGATGCCTTGTCCAACCCGAGACGCGATTTTGCCCGCGTGGTTTTGCCGCCTATGTCCTATGCACATGAGCAAGACAAGGTGAAAATCCGCTGGCCCGCCGCCCAAAAATTTATCGTCGAACATCGCCTGAACGAACAGTTCGGCCCGCAGAAAGCGAAAGTCGGCATCGTCACCCAGGGCGGCATGTACAACGGCGTCATCCGCGCGTTGCAACGGCTGGGGCTGGCCAATATCTACGGCGATACCGAGGTGCCGATCTATGTGTTGAACGTCACCTATCCGATTGTCGACACAGAATTCTTAGCCTTCTGCGACGGCAAGGAAGCGGTTCTGCTGATCGAGGAAGGCCAGCCGGAATTCATCGAACAGGGCCTTTCCACCATCCTCTTGCGCGCCGGAGTTTCGTCCAGACTTTTCGGCAAGATCGTCCTGCCGATGGCGGGCGAATACACCGGTGCTGTGATGCTGGAAGGGGTGACCGGCTTTCTTAAGACGGCAGCGCCCGAACTTCTGCCCGGCAAGGTGCGCGCGCCCAACGCTGACGCTCCGATAATCCCCGACCTGTCGAAAACCGTCCCGATCCGGCCGCCCGGATTTTGCACCGGCTGCCCGGAGCGGCCGATTTTTTCGGCGTTGAAACTGGTCGAAAAGGAACTGGGCCAACACCAGATCACCGCCGATATCGGCTGCCACCTGTTTGCCACCCTGCCACCGTTTGAAATCGGCGGCTCAACCATGGGCTACGGGCTTGGCCCCGCTTCCAATGCTGCCTTCGATGGCGGTGGCGAACGGCGGCCGCTGTCGATCCTTGGCGATGGCGGGTTTTGGCACAATGGTCTGTCGTCTTCGATCGGCAATATGGTGTTCAATAAATCCGATGGCGTCGCGCTCATCGTCGACAACTTCTATTCGGCGGCAACCGGCGGGCAGGATGTCATGTCGTCGCGAGCGCAGAACGTCTCAAAGGCGACGCAAAATCCAATTTCCAAGGCGCTGAAGGGCGTTGGTGTCACCTGGGTCCGCCAGATCGATCGCACCTATGATGTGGGCAAGATGCGCGACATGCTGCGCGAGGCGCTGACCACCAAAACGCCGGGGCCAAAGGTCATCATTGCTGCGTCCGAATGTATGCTCAACAAACAACGCCGCGAAAAACCGCTAGCGCTGCAAGCGATCCGCGAGGGTCGTCGGGTGGAAGCGCCGCGCTTTGGTATTGATGAGGATATCTGCACTGGCGATCACGCCTGCATCCGGTTGTCGGGCTGTCCGTCGTTGGGGCTAAAACGCCTTGATGATCCGCTGCGCGATGATCCGGTGGCATCCATAGATCAATCCTGCGTCGGCTGCGGCAATTGCGGCGAGGTGGCGGATGCCGCTGTCCTGTGCCCATCGTTCTACCGCGCCGATGTTGTCCACAATCCCGGACGGTTTGAACGCTGGCGACAACGTCTGGCCAACCGCCTGATCGCTTGGGCGCAAACCCGCCGCGCCGCCGGTCGCCTGAGTTTTGAGGGGACAAAGACGTGACCCTGCACGAGACACTCCCCCCCCAAAGCCCCGACCCAGCTTTGCAAGGTATCCTCAAACTCGCGGTGATGGCCGTAGGCGGGCAGGGCGGCGGGGTGCTGGCGGCGTGGATAGAAGCTTTGGCCCGCGCCAACGGCTATGCGGTGCAGGCCACCTCGGTCGCGGGTGTGGCACAGCGCACGGGTGCCACGATCTACTATATTGAAATGTCGCCGATGGCGGCGCGCATGCCGGTCTTTTCACTGGCGCCTGCGGCGGGGGACGTTGATATCCTGATCGCCGCCGAGATGATGGAGGCAGGCCGCGCCATTTTGCGGGGCTTTGTGACCCCGGATCGCACCACACTGATCGCGTCGACACACCGGGCGTTGGCGGTATCGGAAAAGATGGTGCCCGGTGACGGCATTGCCTCATCAGAAGAAGTGCGCGCCGCGGCCAGTGTCGCCGCCCAGCGGCTGCTGTTGTTCGATATGGAAAAACTGGCACTCGACAATGGTTCGGTTATTTCTGCCAGTCTTTTCGGGGCCTTGGCTGGATCTGGTGCGCTGCCTTTTCCCCGCGCTGCCTATGAGAGCGCTATTCGTGCCTCGGGCAAGGGTGTCGAGCCGTCGCTAAGGGCGTTTGCGGCAGCAGTTGCGCAGGCAGAAATCGGCGGCGATGAGGTGAAAGCCGTCGTGGAGCCCAAAAACCCCCAAACTACCCCCGGCGGACCGGCGCCTTTGCGGCGCGATTGGCAGGGGTTGCAAGCGCGTGTCGCCGCATTGCCAGAACCCATTCGTGAAATGACGACCCTTGGCCTGCAAAAAACAGTCGAATTTCAGGATATTGCCTACGGCGCCGCCTATCTGGACCGGCTATCACAAGTGGTGGCCGTGGATGATGCTGCACATGGCTACGTCCTTTCAATCGAGGCGGCTAAATATATTGCGAATGCCATGGCCTACGATGATGTCATCCGGGTGGCCGATCTCAAGACCCGCAGCACAAGGTTTGCACGTATCCGGACGGAAATGGGCGCCACCGACGATAATCTGCTGAACCTCACCGAATATTTTCACCCCCGCGCCGAGGAAATTGCGGGCCTTTTTCCCGCGCGTCTTGGTGCCAGATGGCAGGCCAATCCCAAACGCATGGCGCAGCTTGATCGCTGGTTTAACCGCGGCCGCCACGTTCGCACCGACCGCGGCGCCCCCTTCCTGTTGCTGTGGCTGATCGGCGGGCTGCGCCGCTGGCGACTTGGAACCTTGCGTCACAGCCAAGAGGTGGCGCATCTGGAGCGTTGGCTGCAAACTGCCTTGACCCATGTGCCGCGGTACAATCTCGCCGTAGAAATCCTTCGCTGTCGCCGCCTGATCAAGGGCTATTCCGACACACATGCACGCGGGCAGTCGAAATTCGATCGGGTGATCCACGGCGCCACTCTGGTCGCCGGGCGCGAGGATGCTGCCGACTGGGTGCGCCGCCTGCGGGAAGCGGCCCTCCAGGATGAAGACGGCAAGTCGCTTGACGGTGCCTTGGCAACGCTGAGGTCATTTTTGTAGCGGGGCCGTGCCCGGTCCGTCGTCCGTCAGGCGGCAGCGGCTTGCCACCACCCGGCCAAAGCAGCGGCGCGGCTCATCTTGAAAATTCCTCGCGCCGAAGCAATCCAGTCGGGCTTTATGACAAGACCGATGCCTAGCCCCTGCGCAAGGAAGCATTCAAAGCGATTTGCATTTGATCCGGCTCAGCTGCTCCTCAAGCCCCGCAAGCGGGCTTTCTTCGCCAGGACAGCGAGGAAGCCAGTCAGGGTTAAGGAGCGGCGCGCGATGTGACTCAAGTTAAAAGCAACTGCTTTAACCACCGCCGCCGATCGAGACGGACATGAACGCGCGGAACACCGCTGCTGATGGCGAAAGCGTATCCGATCTGGTCCAGGCAAGACCAACATCCATGCTGGGAATATCCTCAACCAACGTGCGCAGATCGATGCGCTGGCCTTCCAGCGACCAAGGCCGGTAAACCATGTCAGAGAGGATCGTAATTCCCATGCCGACCGCCACCATCGAGCGCACCGCTTCGACGGATGAGGTTGCAAAGGCGACATCGGGCGTCAGGCCGGCCTTTTCCCAATAGCGCCGGGCGGTTTGCCCGGCCTCGTCAACGGTCAGCATAACATAGGGTTCGCGTGCGACATCGGCCAGGGACACGGTCGCCGCGCTCAACAGCGGATGTTCGGTCGGCAGCCAAAGCCTGCGGCGCGAGCGGAACAGCGTTTCATGCTCAAGCCCGGTCTGGTCGGCGAGGTTCGAGACCAGCATCACCGCCAGATCCAGCTGCCCGGCGATCAGACCGGTTTCGATGGCAGCTCTGGGCAGCTCGACCATTTCCAGCACAATCCCCGGATAGCTGCGTCGAAAGCGGGCGTAGTGGCGGGCCATGAAGTAACCCGCAACCGTATAGGTCACCCCGAGCCTGACGCGACCCGTCACCCTTGCCCCCTCGCCCAGGGGGCTGCGCACCGCATCCTCGACCGCCGCCACGATTGAGCGCGCGTGGCTGAGGAAGCGCGCGCCTTCGGGTGTGACAGCTACCCCGGCAGCACCACGGTCGAGCAGCCGCACCCCCAGTTGCGCCTCCAGCCCCTGAATCGCCGTGGTGACGGCGGATTGCGAGATATTCATCTCCATCGCCGCATGGCTGATCTGCCCGGTCTCTGCCGCAGCGATGAAGTAGCGCACTTGTTTTAGGGTCAGGGACATGGGTCAAGTCTTATCTGTTTCTCAGATACGGTGATCCAATTATTACTATTTTACAATAGATGAGAGTCAGCCCAAACAGTCCTTGTGCCACTTTGCCCGGGGGGATCATGGCTGTCACCATCAACTGCGACATGGGCGAAAGCTTCGGGCTTTACCGGATGGGTGATGACGCGGGGATCATGCCCATGATCCACATCGCCAATGTGGCCTGCGGCTTTCATGCGTCTGATTTCAACCACATGCGGGCCACGGTGCGGCTGGCCAAGGCGCATGGGGTCAAGGTGGGGGCGCATCCTTCGCTGCCCGATCTGCAGGGTTTCGGGCGGCGTGAAATGAAGATGGACCGCGAAGAAATGGCCAATTGCCTGATCTACCAGATTGGTGCGCTGGCAGGGTTTCTAAAGGCGGAAGGCGTGTCGCTGAACCACATCAAGCCGCATGGCAGCCTGTATGGGATGGCCGCGCGGCAAGAAGACATCGCGCATGCGGTCTGCGATGCGGCAGATGTTTTCAGCGTGCCACTGCTGGGTATGACCGGCACATTGCACGAAACCATCTACCCGGCGCGCGGCCATCGCTTTGTCGCCGAATTTTATGCCGATCTTGATTATCGCCCCGACGGCAGCCTGATCGTGACACGCGCGCATGATGCCAAAGACCCGGCCCGCATGGCCAGCCGTTGCCTGCGGGCGATCACCGACGGCACAGGCACGGCGATTGACGGCAGCGACATTCCCGTGCGTTGCGACAGTATCTGTATTCACTCCGACACGCCGAACGCGCTGGATATCGCCCGCGCCGTCCGCGCCGCTGTTGCCCCCCACACCATCTGAACGGAGGACCTGATGGCCCAGATCTTGTCGCCCCTTCCCGGCACCTTCTACCGCACTGCGGCCCCCGACAAGCCGCCTTATAAGGCCGATGGCGATGCTGTGGCGGTGGGCGATGTGGTCGGGCTGATCGAAGTGATGAAAAGCTTCCACGAGATCAAATCCGAAGTGGCCGGAACCAATATCACCTTTGTCGCCGACAACGAAGAACCGGTGATGGCCGGGGCAGTGCTGGCGGAGCTGGGGTGATGCTGAAGAAGCTGCTGGTTGCCAATCGGGGGGAAATCGCGGTGCGGGTGATCCGGGCCGCGCGGGATCTGGGGATCGCGACCGTGGCGGTCTATTCAGACGCCGACCGGGACGCGATGCATGTGCAGATCGCCGACGAGGCGGTGGGCATCGGCCCCCCAGCGGCGAAGAAATCTTATCTGAATATCGCGGCGATCCTGAAAGCGGCGGCGGACACCGGCTGCGACAGCATCCATCCCGGCTACGGGTTCCTTGCGGAAAACGCCGGCTTTTCCGATGCGGTGACGGCGGCGGGTCTGGTTTTTGTCGGTCCCTCGGGCGACGCGATCCGGTTGATGGGCGACAAGGTGGCGGCCAGGGGGGCGGCGCATGCGGCGGGCGTGCCGGTGGTGCCGGGGTCGGCAGGCCGGGTCGACGGGATTGAGGCCGCGCGCCATGTGCTGACCGACACCGGTTTTCCGGTGATGATCAAGGCTGCGGCGGGTGGCGGCGGGCGCGGCATTCGCATCGCGAATACTCTGGCCGAGTTTGAACAGGCTTTCCCGCAGGCCGAAGCCGAGGCGCTGGCCGCCTTTGGTGACGGTGGTTTGTACATGGAAAAAGTGATCACCAAGGCCCGGCATATCGAGGTGCAGGTCTTGGGGGATGGCAGGGACGCAGTACATTGTTTTGAACGCGAATGCTCGTTGCAACGCCGCCGTCAGAAAGTCTGGGAAGAGGCCCCCTCCCGCGCCCTTTCCGAACACCTGCGCGATCAGCTTTGCAGCTCTGCTGTGGCTTTGGCCCGCGCGGTTGGCTATTCTGGGGCCGGCACAGTCGAATATCTGTATGACGACGTGGCCGACCGCTTTTACTTCATCGAGATGAACACCCGCATTCAGGTGGAGCATCCCGTCACCGAGATGATCACCGGCATTGACCTGGTGGCCGAGATGTTGCGGATCGCAGGCGGCGAGCCTTTGCGCCTGCGGCAAAGTGATATCCGCGTGACCGGTCACGCCATCGAGGTCCGCATCAACGCCGAAGACCCGTCGCGCGATTTTGCCCCGTTCCCCGGCACGGTCGGCGCGCTGCGCCTGCCCGGCGGTCCGGGGGTGCGGTTCGACAGCATGCTTTACCCCGGCTACACCGTGCCGCCCTTCTACGACTCGCTTCTGGCGAAGCTTATCGTCCACGCCGAGACGCGTGAGGCCGCTCTTGCCCGGTTGTCCCGTGCCCTGTCGGAGCTGAAAATCGTCGGCATGAAGACCACCAAGCCGCTGTTCATCGCTTTGACCGCCGATCCTGCGGTGCAGGCCGGCGATTTCCACACCCGTTGGCTGGAAGGCTGGCTGGAGCACAATGCAAGCCGCCTGACCCCCGAACTCGAACCCTAGGAGGGACCATGTCGATACGTTTCACATTCGGTGGTGATGAGCACATCTTCGCGGAAGTCTCGGAAGAAATGTCGCTTGAGGCCTTTTTCACCAGCCTGTCGCTGACCAATGCCGTGCGCGCCGCGCATATCAAAGGCGTGACCGAGATTTGTCCGGCCAATGCCAGCTTTCAGATCAAATACGATCCTGATCAGATCAAGCCGAAGGATTTGCTGCGCGAGTTGCAGTCGATGGAGGGGGCAGCGTCGAAATCCGACGCCACTCTGAAAACCCGGATCATGGAAATCCCGGTCTACTACCAGGACCCCTGGACCCATGAGACGTTGATGCGTTTCCGTGAGCGGCATCAGGATCCGAAAGCCACCGATCTGGAATATGCCTCCGCCATCAATGGCCTGGGCACGGTCGAGAACTTCGTGGAAGCCCATTCCAGCCAGCCGTGGTTCGTCTCGATGGTCGGTTTTGTGGCCGGGCTGCCCTTCCTTTACCAGATGGTTGAACGCAAACGGCAGTTGCAGGTGCCGAAATATCTGCGCCCGCGCACCGACACGCCGAAGCTGACGGTGGGCCATGGGGGGTGCTTCTCCTGCATCTACTCGGTCCGGGGGGCGGGCGGCTATCAAATGTTCGGTGTCACGCCGATGCCGATCTACGACCCGTCGCAACATGTGTGCTACCTGCAAGACAACATGTGCCTGTTTCGCCCCGGCGACATAGTGAAGTGGAAGCCGATCAACCGCGATAACTATGACGCGGCAATCGAAGCGGTGAACGAGAACAAATTTCTTCCCAACATCCGCGAGGCCGACTTCTCACTGGCCGATTTCAACCGCGACATCAACGGCACCAATGCTAAGCTGATGGAGGCTCTCCATGGCCGTTAAGGTAATTACTCAGGGCCTTTCGACCACTGTTCAGGACCTCGGCCGCCCCGGTTACTATCACCTTGGCATCCCGATTTCGGGCGGGATGGACCGTTTCGCGCTGCGCGCCGCCAATATGCTTGTCGGCAATGACGAAGGCGCGGCGGTTCTTGAAGCGGTGTTCTTGGGGCCGGAGCTGGAGTTCACCAGCGCCGCCACCGTGGCCGTCACCGGCGGCGAGCTGCCCCCGAAAGTGAACGGCGATGACCGTGCGACCTGGGAGGCGTTTCCGGTCACGGCAGGTGACAGGCTGTCATTCGGTTTTCTCAAATCCGGTGCGCGCGCCTATATCGCGATTTCAGGCGGCATCAATGTGCCGCCGAAACTGGGGTCGCGGTCAACCTACACGCTGGGCGCATTGGGCGGGCTTGAGGGCCGCGCTCTGAAGGCGGGCGACACCTTGCCTTTGGGCAAAGGTGGCACGGGTGGCGGCGCGATCCCTGCCAACCTGCGGCGCGGTCCGGGCAACCCGGCCGAGTTGCGCATGTTGCCGGGACTCTATTGGCACAGGATCACTGAAGCGGCGGGCAAACAGTTCTTTGAAGATACTTGGAAGGTCGCCCCCGAGGCCGACCGCATCGGTTATCGCTTCAAGGGGGGCCATCCCCTCGACTTCGTGCCCCGCACACCGCCCTTCGGCGCGGGGTCGGACCCGTCGAACATCGTCGATGCCTGCTACCCCTACGGCTCGGTGCAGGTGCCCTCCGGCACCGAACCCATCGTGCTGCACCGCGACGCGGTGTCGGGCGGCGGCTACATGATGGTCGGCACCATCATCTCGGCGGATATGGACCTGATCGGCCAATTGCAACCGCACAGCACAGCGCGGTTCGTGCAGGTGGATATGGGTCAGGCGCTGGCCGCCCGCCATGACCGCCAGACGGCCCTTGCCCGTCTGCGCGATCACCTGAAGCGGTAAGCCGGGCGATGACCCTAGCCCGCCCCCCGGTTGCCGGCGCGCACCTCTTTCGGGGTCACGCCGTAGCGCGCCCGAAAGGCGCGCGAAAACTGCGCCTGATCGGCAAAGCCGCGGGCATAGGCGATCTCGCCGATATTGCGGGTATCGGCGGCGTTGGCCAGATCTTCTTGCGCCGCCGCCAGCCGCTGATCGCGGATCCACTGGCCAAGGGTCTGGTTGGTGTCGCGCAACAACTCATGCAGGTAGCGCACCGAGATACGGCAGCCCGATGCCACCTCGTCAGGGCCAAGATCGGGGTCGTCGATATTGCGGCGCACGAAGGCCTCGATCCGTGCGAGATGCCCCGCCCGCACGGTGGAGGCCCCAGATTGCAGCACCCGTTCATCCGATTGCAGGGCCAGAGCCAACAGATCGACCAACTGGCGCCCGACGATGGCGCGGGTTTCTTCAGTCATCGCAGCATAGCGCTGCGGGATCAGATGGACCATGTCCACGAACAACCCGTTTGCCCCATTGGTCGCATCAAACTCAAGGCTACAGAACCGGTCGGGCGCGCGCACCCTCCCGCCCAGCATTTCGGACGACAGCTTCATCACCCAAAGGTCCGCCGCCTCGGCATGGCTGAACTCATATGGCTCGTAGCTGCGTTCGATAAAAAAGGCCCCCGGATTGGCGCGCACTTCCTTGCCGCCCTGACTGAACCGCACTTCGGATTTGGCAGGCAGCGTGACCAGGAACTCCTCCGGCCCGGTGGTCTGGAAATGTTTGGGCAGACGGCGATACATCAACGCATCGGAGGTCAGCCGCGACAACGAGACATTGCCCAGCTGCCACATCGTCAACTCCCCATCAAAGGCCTCGGGGCGGCGGAAGGACAGATCGAGCGGGAAATAGGCTTGGCCAATCGCCTCATGCCAGTGGCGGCTGCGGCCTGCCACGTCGACGCCCTTGGTGGTGATGGTGGTCTTCATGGCAGCCGCGCCCCCGATACCGCAAATCTGGCCACGATTTTGCGCACCTGTAAAGCCTTTGCCGGCCGTATGCGGCCAATATGCACTGTCAGACAAAAACCAATGCGCCCGCGGCAAAGACCCGGCGCGCAGGACGGCCCTAACCTGCCCCTCGCAACGGTGCAAAAGACGCCGTGCGACGGGGAGGTGATGCGATTCGGCAATGGCTTTGGCCCGCGCCGCCCCCTTTCGCGCGGCCCTGAAGAAAGGGCGTTATGATGGCGAAAGCAAAATCCGCCACGAAAGTCGATCCGATCACATTATCTGTGGTTCGCGGCATTCTGGAAACCACCCAGCGCGAGATGACTCTCAGTCTGGAAAAGACCGCACGGTCCAGTGTGTTCAACCTCGCGCATGATTATTCGACGGCCCTTTTCAACGCGCGGCCCGAGATGATCCTGCAAGGGCAGGATATTCCGATCCATCTCGGCTCGCTGATCCCGGCGATGAAAGTGGTGGCGGGGTACTTCGCGGACGATATCCACGAAGGCGATCTCCTGATCCATAACGATCCGGCCTGGGGCGGCAGTCATGCCATTGACACCTGTTTCTACAAGCCGGTCTTCTATAAGGGCAAGCTGAAGTACTGGACCGTCTGCAAGGGTCATCTGACCGATATCGGCGGGCCGGTGCCCGCGGGGTATAATCCCAATGCCAAGGAGATTTATGCCGAATGCCTGCGGATTCCCCCCGTTAAAATCTGGGATCGCGGTCAGCCGCGCAAGGATGTGCTGAATTTCATCCTGACCAATATGCGAGCCCGGCGGGACCAGGAAGGCGATTTCAACGCGTTAATCGGGGCCTGCCAGGTGGGCGAACGCGCGCTGATCGGCATGCTGGAAAAATACGGCGAGGAAACCGTCGATGCCTGCATCGACACCTTGCTGGACATGGCCGAAAAACAGATGCGCGCTCTGATCGCCTCGGTTCCCGATGGCACCTATGACGGCATGGCGATTGTCGAGGATGCGGGCCACGGTTTTGGCGATTTCGAAATCAGGGCCAAGGTCACCATCAAGGCTGACAATTGCCATATCGCGATCAGCAGCCCGCCGCAAATCCCCTATTTCATCAACAGTTACGAGGGGAACAGCTATTCCGGCGTCTACCTTGGCCTGATGATGTTTGCCCAGTTGCCGCCGCCCTATAATGAGGGGCTTTACCGCTGCATCTCGGTGGACATGGGGCCGAAGGGTACCCTGTGCAATGCTGTCGAACCGGCACCGCACATGAACTGCACGACGACCCCGATGGAAACCCTGACCGACGCGGTGCGGCTGGCGTTCGAAAAAGCGGTGCCCTCGAAAGTGTCGGCAAGCTGGGGACATGCCAACGGCCTCAACATTGCCGGTTGGGACAAACGGCATGACGAGGAATACGTGACAATGGTGCTGGCCACCATCATTTCCGGTGCCGGGGCCACGCCCAGCCAGGACGGTTGGCATGCCTGCGGGCCGGAGTGCTGTTTTGGCGCGCTGACAAGCGGCGATGTGGAATTGCTGGAATACAGCTACCCGATCATCATCCACCGCTATTCGCTGATGACCGATAGCGGCGGCGCCGGCAAAAACCGCGGCGGTTCGGGCACCGCTTGGGAGGTGGAACCGCTGAGCGACAACATGACCTTCATCACCTTTGGCGAAGGCCGGCGCATTCCGGCGGTGGGCGCGGCTGGCGCGGCGTCGACGATGATCGACGAAAAGGTCGGGCGGCTGGAACTGATCAAAGGCGACACCGCCACGACCATCCGCCAAAACGTGATCGAAGTGATTGGTCCGGGCGACCGCATCACCAACATGAACCCCGGAGGCGGCGGCTACGGCGATGCGATGGAGCGGTCGGTCGAAAAGGTCGTCTGGGATGTGAAGAACGGCCTCGTTTCGCTGACGGGCGCAAAGGAGGATTACGGCGTCATCATCAAAGACCCCGACACGCTGACGGTCGACATGACCGCAACAGAAACCCTGCGCGCCCGGCGGCGTGCCGTGGCCGCGCAATAGGGGAGTGGAATGATGAAAACCGATTACAGACTGGGCATTGACGCCGGCGGCACCTTCACCGATTTTGTGCTGGCCGACAAATCCGGGCAAGTGCGCCTGTTCAAAGCGTTGTCCACACCGCAAGACCCGACGCTGGCCATCCGCAACGGGCTGGCCCTGATCACCGAAGAACTGGGGGTTTCGGCCAGCGAGATCGTGTCGAATTGCGATCTGTGCATCAACGGCACGACGGTGGGGCTGAACGCGCTGATCCAGCACAAAGGTGATAAAACCGGGCTGATCTGTACGGCGGGGCATGAGGACAGCCTGGAGATCCGGCTGGGCCACAAGGAAGACGGCTACCGCTATGACCCGGAGTATCCGCCCGCAACCATGCTGGTGCCGCGCTATCTGCGACGCGGGGTGGCCGAACGGGTGTTGTCGGACGGGTCGGTCCGCACGCCGTTGACCGAGGCCGATGTCCGCGCCGCCTGCGCGCTGTTTGTGGCCGAGGGGGTGGAAACCGTGGCGATCAGCTTTGTTTGGTCGGTGCTGCGCCCCGACCACGAACGCCGCGCGGGCGAGATCGTGCGGGCGATGATGCCGGGTGTGATCCTGACCCTTGGGTCGGAGCTTTATCCGCAGGTGCGCGAATACACCCGCACGTCGACAGCGGTGGTGAACGCCTATCTCGCGCCGATCATGAAACGCTACGTCGCGGCGGTGGACGCGTATTTCCAGTCGCTCGGGGCGAAGCAACCTGTGCGCTACTTTCAGTCGAACGGTGGCCTTGCCATCGGGCAGGCGATGGCGGACCGATCGGTCTACGCCATCAACTCGGGCCCGGCCTCTGCCCCCGCCGCCGGGCTCTATGTCTCTGAACCGTTTGGTAAAAGGGACGTGATCACCGTTGATATGGGCGGCACCTCCTTTGACATCACGCTGACGAAGGATGGGTCCACCAACATCAACAAGAACATCGATTTCCTGCGCTACCGGATCGGCGTGCCGATGATCCAGGTCGAAACGCTGGGGGCGGGCGGTGGCTCGATCGGCTGGATCGACGAGATGGGCCTGATGCAGATGGGTCCGCAATCGGCGGGGTCCGATCCGGGACCGGCCTGTTATGGCCAGGGTGGCACCTTGCCGACGGTGTCGGACGCGAATCTGGTAATGGGCTACCTCAATCCCGATGGCCTGATCGGCGGCCGTCTGCCGCTGAACTACCAAAAGGCTCATGACGCGGTGCGCATCAAGCTGGCAGAACCGCTGAGCCTGTCGGTGGAACGCGCAGCTTACGGCATGTTCACCATCGTCAATGCCAACATGGTCAACGGCATCCGCCGGGTGACCGTCGAACGCGGCTATGACCCGCGCGATTTCGTGCTGGTGGGGGCGGGCGGAGCGACAGCGGCGCACATCACCTCGCTGGCGGCGGATATGGGCATTGATACCATCGTGCTGCCGAAACTCGCCTCTGGCCTCTGCGCCTTTGGCCAGATCATCTCGGACGTCAAATACAACTTCATGGCCACCGCCCCCCTGCGGCTGGACGATGACCCCGCCTATGCCAGGATCGACAGGCTTTTCAATGAGATCGAGGCGCAGGGCACCCGCCATCTGAAGACCGATGGCTTCTCGAAGAAAGACACCGCGATCAAGCGCAGCCTTGACATGCGCTATGTGGGTCAAGTGCATGAATGCACGGTCGAAATCGGCAACTTCAAGGTGGATGCAAAATCCATCGAGAAGATCAAGGAGGCATTCCACAGGCGCCACGAACAGCTTTACACCTACTCCGAACGCCACTCGACCGTCGAGGTGGTGAACATCGAAAGCACCGTCTACGGGCTGGTGGAAAAGCCCGCACGCATGACCATCGCCGCGGGCCAGCCGGCGGGAAAGGCCATCAAGGGGCATCGTGACGCGGTGTTTTCGGCCGATGGAAGGCGCGTCCGCACGCCGATCTACGACGGCGGCCTTCTGGGGGCGGGCGCAAAGGTCGCGGGTCCGGCGATCATCGAAGAGGTCACGACCACCATCGTCATCGAGCCGAGCTGGACCGCGCGGCTGGATGAAAGCGGCTCCTACCTTATCACCAGAGACGGAAAGAGGACGAAATGACCCAACTGCGCGCTGACAAAGTATCGGTCGCATTTGCCGGGCTAAAGGCTCTGTCGGAGGTGGACCTAGCGATCACCCCCGGCCTGATCATGGGCCTGATCGGCCCCAATGGGGCGGGCAAGACCACTTTGGTCAACGTGCTGACCGGGTTTCAGGCCCCGACCGGGGGGGCAGTGACGCTGAATGGCGCCTCCCTCACGGGTCTGCCGCCGCATCTGATCCGCCGTCGCGGCATCGCGCGGACGTTTCAGGGCGGGCGGCTGTTCCGCGATCTGCCGGTGATCGACAATCTGGAGGTAACCGGCGTGGGACTTGGCCAAAGCCGGGCCGTGGCGGTGGCCGAGGCCCATGCGATGCTGGGCTGGATGGGCCTCGCTCCTTTGGCGGACCGCATCGCAGGCGCGCTGCCCTATACCGATGAACGCCGCGTCGCTATTGGCCGGGCCTTGATCGGCAAACCGGCCTTTGTCCTGCTGGACGAACCCGCCGCGGGCATGAGCGCGCCGGAGGCCGCCGATTTGGCCGCCCTGATCCGCCGCATCGCCGGCGAAATGGGCTGCGGCGTGCTGCTGATCGAACACAATGTCGGGCTGGTGCTGGATCTGTGCGACCATATCGTCGTGCTGGATTCCGGCGCGGTGATCGAAAGGGGCGATCCAGCGACTATCCGTGGCAGCGAAAAGGTGCGCCACGCCTATATGGGCACGGCGGCCGAGACCAACCTTCCGGTGCTCGAGGTTGACGCATGAGCCTGCTTGCCCTTTCGAACGTCACGATCCGCTATGGCCGGCTGACCGCGGTGCGCAACGTGGCCTTCTCGCTGGCCGAGGGCGAGATCCTGTTCATCACCGGGCCGAACGGGGCGGGCAAATCCTCGCTGCTCCGGGCGATTGCCGGGGTGACGCCGCCTGCCGGTGGCAGGATTGACTTTGCCGGGCAAGACATCACCGGCCGCGCGCCCGAAGACATCGCCCGCATGGGCATCTCGATGGTGCCCGAGGGGCGCGAGGTGTTCGGCGCCTTGACGATCGAAGAAAACCTGATGCTCGGCACAGGTATGCATGCCCGGATCAGCGGATGGCGGGCCCGGGCGATGACGGAACTTGAGGTGATCTATGACACCTTCCCGATCCTGAAGGACCGACGCCACAGCCAGGCGGGCCTGTTGTCAGGCGGCCAGCAGCAGATGTTGGTGATCGGGCGGGCGCTGATGACCAATCCGCGCCTGATCGCGATTGACGAACCCTCGCTGGGGCTGGCCCCGAACATCATTGACCAGGTCTATGACCGCCTGATCACCTTGCGCACGCATCGGTCGCTGACCCTGCTGATCGTCGAGCAATCCTCCACCCGCGCTATGATGGTTGGCGGCCGGATGATCCTGATGCGCGGCGGCGCGGTGCTGCTGGACGGCGACGCCCGCGCCATGGGCCAGTCAGAGGCCCTGCAAGCCGCCTATTTCGGATATGGAGACCACTGATGTCAGGGATGCTTCAGATCGTCTTTGATGCGCTGTCGCTGGGCTCGCTTTACGCCCTTGGCGCGCTTGGCATTGCGCTGATCTTCGGGGTGATGCGGCTGGTGAACTTCGCCCATGGCGACGTAATCGCCTTTTCGGTCTTCGCCCTTCTGTGGCCTTCGGTCGATGCGGTGGCCCTGGTGTTTGCTGGCAACCTGCCGTGGTTCCTGCTGATCCCCTTTGTGCTGGCGATGGGTGCCGGGCTGTCGGTGCTGTCGGAACTCGTGGTCTTTCGCCGCTTCCGCCGGGCCAGTCCGGCCACGATGATGATCGCCTCTTTCGCCCTGGGGTTTGTCATCCGCTACTTCCTGTTGATGCTGTTCTCCAGCCGCCCCAAATCAATCTCGCTTCTGCCGACGCTTAGCCAACCTATTGAAGTCCTTGGCGCCCGTATCCCGCTGTTGCAGGTGATCACAATTGGCGTGACCATAGCGGTGCTGATCGGGCTGACCGCCTTTCTCAAGCGCACCCGCTTTGGCCTTGAGATGCGGGCCGCGGCCGAGAATTTCACCATGGCGCGCATGCTTGGCGTGCGGGCGAACCGGGTGATCATGGGCGCCTTCGCGCTGTCGGGGGCGCTGGCGGCCGCCATTGGCCTGATCCTTGTCGCCCAAACCGGAACCGTCGACATCCAGATGGGAGGGGCGGTGATGCTAATGGCTTTCATCGCCACGGTGATCGGCGGCTTGGGCTCTCTGCCCGGTGCGGTGCTTGCCGGCTTCCTGCTGGGCGCGGCGTCGGTAGTGATGCAGGTGCTGCTGCCCGTCGATGCCCGGCCCTTCCGCGACGCCTTTGTCTATGGCGCGGTGATCCTGGTGCTGATCTGGCGGCCGCAGGGACTGCTGACGGCACGCGGCACGAAAGAAAGGGTCTAGTCATGGCCACCCGCATTTCTGTTGCCCGCCGCACTGTGATGACCCCGGTCATCCTGTCGCTGATCCTTCTGGCCTTTGCTTTGCTTGCGCTTGCGGTCGGATCGAAGCCCTTCAACCAGACCATCATCGACATCTTTCTTCGGGTGATTCTGGTCGTCGGGCTTTACATCTTCATCGGCAACTCCGGCGTGATCTCCTTTGGCCATATCGGCTTCACCTGCCTTGGGGCTTATGCCGCCGCCTGGCTGACCATCCCGCCGATGATGAAGGAAATCTCGTTGCCCGGATTGCCGGGCTGGCTAATGGCAATGCAACTGCCCTTTGGTGTGGCCGCCGGCATCGCGGCGGCCTTCGCCGCCGTCTTCGCCCTGATTTTCGGGCGGATCCTTATGCGGCTGTCGGGGATTGCGGCGTCGATTGCCACCTTTGCGATGCTGGCCATGATCAACACCGTCTATTCCAACTGGGAAAGCGTGACCGCAGCCACCTCGTCGGTCGTGGGCATTCCCATTGTGCGGACGATCTGGCCCTACCTTATCGGCGCGGTTCTGGCGATCTTCGTCGCTTGGGCTCATGCCATAAGCCGCACCGGCCTCGCACTGCGCGCCGCACGGGATGAGCCTACCGCCGCAGCCGCCTCGGGGATCGACATTCCGCGCGAGCGGTTAGTGGCTTTTACCCTGTCGGGCGCGGTGATGGGGCTGGCGGGCGCACTGTTCGCCCATTCCATCGGCGTCGTCACCCCGGACACCTTTTACCTGACGCTGACTTTCACCAGCCTGTCGATGCTGGTTGTGGGCGGCATGGGCAGCCTGTCGGGCGCGGTGTTGGGGGTGGTGATCCTGTCCAGTCTGATCCAAGCGCTGCGCTGGCTTGAAAGCGGGGTGCAGGTTGGCGGTTCCATACTGTCCATCCCTAACGGATTACAAGAAATTGCCCTTGGCATCGTGATGATCATCATCCTGATCTTTCGCCCCGCCGGCATCATGGGCAACCGAGAGCTTTCCTGGCCCATGGCCAGACACCGAAAGCCGGGACCGTCCGCAGACTGACCCCCCGGAACCACCAACCACAACACCAACAGGAGAAGACCAATGAAAGGACTTAGCAAACTCGCCGCTGCTCTTGCCACGACCGCATTTTGCGCTCTGCCGGCAATGGCGGATGACGACAAGATCATCGTGGGATTTGCCACGGCGGAATCGGGCTTCATGCAGGCCTATGACAAGCCCGCACAGGACGCAGCCATGATCCGCATCGGCGAGATTAACGCAGCGGGCGGCCTTCTGGGCAAGCAGATCGAAGTGGTGACTGCCGATACCAAGACCGACCGCGCCGAAGGTGCCAAGGCGGGGTTGACGGTTGTCGACGCGGGCGCCGACCTTGTGGTCGTGTCCTGCGACTATGACTTCGGCGCACCAGCAGCCCTTGCCGCCGAAAGCTCGGGCAAGGTGTCGTTCTTCCTGTGCGCGGAATCGATCAAGGCCGGCATCCAGGGCGTCGGCCCGAACTCCTTCTCGGCCTCAGTCCTTGCCGCCGTGCAGGGGGCGACGATGGCGGATTGGGCCTTCAACAAGAAGAATGCCCGCAGCTTCTATCGCCTGCTTGATACCTGGACCGAGTACAACAAGGGTATCTGCGACGGCTTTGACTACATGCTGCCGAAGCTGGCCGAGGCCAAACTTGTGGGCGAGGATACGTTCAAGAACGAAGATGCCTCGATCGCGGCGCAGATCACCCGAATCAAATCGCTGCCCGAAGAGCCCGACGCGATCATGCTGTGCACGATGATGCCGGGCGCGGTTTCGGCCATCAAACAGATCCGTGCGGCAGGCATCAACTCGATGATTCTCAACGGCTCGGGCGTGGACGGTTCTTACTGGCTGTCGGCTGTGCCGGATCTGTCGAACTTCTACGTGCCGGTCCAGGGCTCAATCTATGGCGATGACCCGAACCCGGAGGTCACCGCGTTCAACGCCAAGTACAAGGAAGCGACCGGCGGTGATCCCTCCACTCAGTATGTCTATCCCGGCTATGTGATGATCGACATCTGGGCAAAGGCCGTGGAACGGGCAGGCACCACCGAGACCGCACCCGTGGTCGCCGAGCTTGAGAAGATGACGGATGAACCGACTCTGTTCGGCCCGCGCACCTTCACCGGCGAAATTCACCACCAGAACCGCGCGCGTTACCTTATCGTGGAAACCAATGCGGGCAAACCGGCTGTGGTGGATGAATGGACCATCTCGGAAGCCATCCCGGTTGCCGACCTGATGAAGTAAGACCCCAGTGAACCAAACCGGCCACCGGATAGCTTTCCGGCGGCCGGTGCTTTGTGGTAGTCTTTGCAAGACCCCATCGGGCATGGGTGGATCGCGGGCAGATTGGCGTTCCTGCGAAATCAAACATTGAAATCAAGGGGAAATGGCGGAGAGACAGGGATTCGAACCCTGGGAAGGCTTTCACCCTCAACGGTTTTCGAGACCGCCCCATTCGACCGCTCTGGCACCTCTCCGCGTCAGGGTCGCTATGGGGCGGGATTTAACTGGCCCGGGTCGCCAGCGCAACCTGAAAGTTGTACCGGCCCGCCGTGGTGCTGGGCGGGGCCGTCGTAGTGCTTGGCAGCGACCGGGCGACAGGATAGCCTTTCGGTGATTTTCTGTTGTTCGGATTTCCTATGCAATTCTGCTGTGTCCTAGCTGCCGCCATAAGTGCCGGGTCGGTTGGTGTGGCGCAATGCCCATTGGCACCGCCGTATATGAATGCAGCCCCGGATCGCGGGCTGTTTGTCGACTTTGACGCGGTTTCTGAACCGGTCACGGATCAGCATGGGCAGGTTGCCGGGCGCCGGGCGCCGAGGACGGCTCTGTGAGAGTGGCCGTGCCTTGGCGCGCTGCATGCGGCCTGAAATGCTGAATTCATCGGTTTCAGATCGGGCCACAGATCGGGCCACAGATCAGCCACCAGCCGCAGTCCGGCGCCGGCGGGTTTTCTATATTCCCGGCTATGACCCCTTTCCACCGCGCCGCTACCGCGAACTTTATCGATTCGAAGCGGCACAGCAGGCGGTCGCCAGCGGTCATGAGATATCGCTTTGCGCCAAGCCTGCGGGTGGTCCCTATGGTTGGTCAGTGCGGGCCTGTATCGAAGGCGCCGTCACCGAGGCGGATGTCGAGGTCCTGGTTTGGTCCGATATTGTTCGCCGCTCAATGCGCCAGGGTATCGCGGCGACCTATCTGCAATTGTTGCACACGGCTTGGACGTATCTGCGATCAGGGGCGCTGATGCGATTGATCCGGCTTAGAAAAGGCCCGATGATCGCCGCTCTTTACCCGATCATTGTCCTGCTTATGGAACTTTTGCTTGTTTGCGGCATAGCCTGGGCGTTGGCCCATGGCTTAGGGGCGGTGATCGGCCCCGGCTGGGGCGCAGTGGCGCTGAAACTGGCCGTCGGATGTGCCATGGTCTGGGCCGGTCTGTGGATGTTTCGCCGCATAGATCGCCACATCCTGGCTTGGTATCTGATGCATGACTACGCCTTTACGGCGGCCTTCGCCGGGGCAAATCCACCGGCGCTTGAACAGCGGATGGCGGTGTTTGGCGATGCTGTCGCGGCCGCATTACAAGAAAACTGGGACGAGGTTCTGGTTGTCGGCCATTCGTCGGGCGCGCATCTGGCCGTGTCTGTGCTGGCCGATTTGATCCGCGGCGGGCGCGTGCCGGTCATGGGGCCGCATTTGGGGCTCTTGTCGTTGGGGCAAGTTGTGCCGATGGTGTCGTTCTTGCCGGGCGCCGGGCGCCTCAGGTCCGATCTGGCCTATCTGTCCGAAAGGCCAGAGGTGACTTGGGTCGATGTGACCGCCCCCGGCGATGGCTGTGCATTCGCGCTGTGCGATCCGGTCAGCGTTTCGGGTATGGCCGGACCGGGCAAACGCTGGCCTTTGGTGGTGTCGGCGGCCTTTACCCAAACCCTGTCTCCGCAGCGTTGGAAAGCCCTGCGCTGGCAGTTTTTTCGATTGCATTTCCAGTATTTGTGCGCCTTCGATAATCTGCCGGGCATCCCCGGCGACTATGATTACTTTGCGATTACGGCCGGACCCAGGAGCCTTGCCGCCCGGTTCCGCGACCGCGCCCCCTCAAAAAGCCGGATCGAGACGCCTTCGAACCCCTATGGGGTCATCAAATGATTCCGCCGAAGCCGTCTGCCCGTGCCGATAAAGTCCCGTTTTGGCGGCATTTGCGGTTGTTTCGCGGCGATATCCTGTCGGCCCAACCTGCCAGACTCTACCATGCCTGGATGGCTGAGTTTCGAACAGTGTTCTTTCGGTCATATCTGTGCAACGATCCGGATCTGATCGCGCTTGTGCTGAAGAAATGCCCCGCCGATTTTCCGAAATCCGCCCGCGTCAGCGAAGGTCTGGCCCCGCTTCTGGGGCGTGCCGTCTTTGTGACCAATGGGCCGGAATGGGAACGCCAACGGCGCATCATAGATCCGGCTTTTGCAGGCGGGCGGCTGCGGGACAGCTTTGCGGCTATGCTGGCGGCGGCAAAAGCCTCGGCCCAGCGATTGGCCGGGCGGGTGGGCGATGTCGTCGAGATCGAGGCCGAGGCCAGCCATGCCGCGGCAGATGTGATCTTTCGGACGCTGTTTTCAATCCCAATAAGCGATGCGATTGCAACAGAGGTGTTCCACCAGTTTCGCACCCATCAACGCGGCCAGCCTTTGTTGAACCTTGGGGCTTTCCTGCCGATGCCCCGCTGGATGCCGCGTTTCCACCGCCGCGCCACCAAGCAGACGGCCCGCAAAATCCGCGGATTGATTGCGCAGCTGACAGAAAGACGCGCTTTGGAAATTCGGGCTGGCACAGCGCCTCGGGATCTGGCCACCAAGATCATGTCAACTGCCGATCCGGTAACCGGTGCCATGTTTGGCACAAGGGAAATGGTGGATCAGGTGGCGATCTTTTTTCTGGCTGGGCACGAAACTTCGGCATCGGCGCTGGCTTGGGCGATCTACCTTCTTGCACTGTTTCCAGAAGTCCAGGACCGGGTCGCGGCCGAGGTCTGTGCCATTCCGGAAAACCCAGATTTTTCAGATATATCCGGGCTGTTATTCACACGCGATGTGTTTCGCGAAACGCTGCGGCTTTATCCGCCGGTGCCGATGATGGTACGCGAGAGCCGCTGCCCGGTTACCTTCCGCAACCGCAAATTGGCGCCCGGCGCGCAAATTGTGCTGTCACCCTGGCACCTGCAACGGCACGAACGGCTATGGCGGCGACCGGATGAGTTTGATCCCGATCGCTGGCAGACCCGCGAAGGCCGCGCATCGGCGCGCAAAGCCTATATGCCCTTTTCAATGGGCCCAAGGGTCTGCCCGGGCGCAGGATTTGCCATGATCGAGGGGCCGTTGTTGCTGGCGATGCTGCTGCGCGATTTGCGGTTTGATCTGGGTGCCGACACGCCGCCGGTTCCGGTGGCGCATCTGACGGTTCGGTCGCGCGATGGGATACCCTTGCGGGTGTCGCGGCGCGTGGCACCCTGAGGCTATTTCCCGCGATAATGCGCCAGGACGAACAGCCGTATCGCGGTGGCCAAGCCGGTTTCGACGCCCCGGCCCCTGTCGATTTCGGCGGCAAGGGCATTCAGCGCCGTGCCGCGGGCTTCGGCGATTTCGCGAAACGCCAGCCAGAATGCGGCCTCAAGCGAAACGCTGGTGCGGTGGCCGTTCAGCGTAAGCGAATGTTTGATCGGGCGGGTCATTCGCCTGGCTCGCGTTTATGACCGTCCAGATCGGCAGAGGTTTTTTCGGCGCGGGCGATCTCAAGTGATTTCAGCGCCTTCGTACGACCGAATCTGGCAGCATTTTCATCGCCCTCCCGGCGTTTCTTCACCCGTTTCTTGGTTTTTTTCGCCAGCCGCAGGTTGATGATATCGGACATCGCCCTTAATCTTCCGGGCCGATCATCAGCTCGGGCCGCACGATACGGTCAAAGGTGGCGCCATCAACGAAGCCCAGGGCGATAGCTTCTTCGCGCAGGGTTGTGCCATTCTTATGGGCGGTTTTGGCAACTTTGGTGGCGTTGTCATAGCCGATGGTTGGGGCCAAAGCCGTCACCAGCATCAGGCTTTCTTTCATCAGCTTTTCAATGCGGGCGATATTGGCCTGTGTGCCAACCACCATATTGTCGGTGAAAGACCCCGCCGCATCGCCCAGAAGCTGCATGGATTGCAAGACGTTATAAGACATCATTGGATTATAGACGTTCAACTCGAAGTGACCTTGCGATCCGGCGAACCCCACTGCGGCATCGTTGCCCATGACCTGAATGCAGACCATGGTCAGCGCTTCGGCCTGCGTCGGGTTCACTTTGCCGGGCATGATCGAGGATCCCGGCTCATTTTCCGGCAAGATCAACTCGCCCAGACCAGAACGGGGGCCAGAGCCAAGCAGGCGCATGTCGTTGGCGATCTTGAAAAGGGATGCCGCGACAGTCTTCAGGGCGCCAGAGAACATGACCATGGCGTCATGGGCGGCCAGCGCCTCGAACTTGTTGGGGGCGGTGACGAAGGGCAGGCCGGTGATCTGCGCAATTTTGGCAGCAATCGCCACGTCCCAACCCTTTTTAGTGTTCAGTCCGGTGCCAACGGCGGTGCCGCCCTGTGCCAGTTCATAGATCTCGGGCAGGATTTTTTTCACCCGCAGGATGCCTTGCGCCACCTGATGGGCATAGCCACCAAATTCCTGACCAAGCGTCAGGGGGGTTGCGTCCTGGGTATGGGTGCGACCGATTTTGATGATGTCCTTGAATTCATCGGACTTCGCCGCCAATGCCTTATGCAGCTTTTCCAATCCGGGCAAAAGCACATCGCGGGCCATCATACCGATGGCCACATGCATGGCGGTGGGGAAGGTGTCGTTTGAACTTTGGCCCATGTTCACATGGTCATTGGGATGGACCGGCTTTTTCGACCCGAGGACGCCACCCAACATCTCGATGGCGCGGTTTGAGATGACTTCGTTGGCATTCATATTTGACTGAGTCCCGGAACCTGTCTGCCACACGACCAGCGGGAAATTGTCGTCGAATTTGCCTGCGACCACTTCTGCTGCGGCATTCACGATTGCCTCTCCAACAGTCTTGTCGATGGCCCCCGTGGTCAGATTGACCGCAGCGCAGGCCTGTTTGATGACGCCCAGGGCGCGGATGATGGCAACCGGCTGTTTTTCCCACCCGATCGGAAAATTCAGGATCGACCGCTGAGTCTGTGCCCCCCAATACTTGTCGGCGGGCACCTCAAGCGGCCCGAAACTGTCGGTTTCTACGCGGATATCGGTCATGGCATGCCTCGGGGTTTATCTGAGCCGCTATTGGGCCAAAAGGGGGGCGGTTCGGCAATCGGCACAGCTTTGTAAGCCGATACGATGTTTTGCCTATTTTCGCCATTTATCAAGGCTGACGACCTCGGCGTCCTTACGCTCATCGGTGCCTTGTTCGACATCCTCGTCCATCGGCGCGTCTTCGTCCTCGTCTTCTTCATCGTCGTTGTCATGGGTCTCAAATCGAAGACCAAATTCAACGGAAGGGTCAACAAAGGTTCGAACAGCATTGAACGGGATATAAAGCGGCTCGGGCGCATCGCCGAAATTCAGCGTAATTGCAAAGCCTTGTGGGTCTACCTTCAGGTTGTCATACCAATGCTGCATGACCACGGTCATTTCTTGCGGATAGCGGTCGCGCAACCAGTCGGCGAGCATTGCGTCCGGGTGGCCGGTATCAAAGGTGATAAAGAAATGATGGTCCCCCGGCAGGCCGTTGGCCTCCACATCGCGCAGAACCTCGGTAATGAGGCTGCGCATCGCTTGGTGCATCAGGTTGCCGTAGTCAATTTTTCGGGCCATTTGCCAGCTCATCTGTAATTGCTGCAATCCAGCATAGGCGATTTGGCCCCGAAGGAAAGAGGGCTGCGCCAGCCAGTTGCACAGGCGCCTGCGTCATCTCAGCTCACAGAGGTTAACAAGAGCCCCAATGCCGCTGAAAAAGCCAGAATCCAGAGCAGCGACCAGTGCAGACGCAGCAGCGCCACCCCGGACAAGACCATGATGCCAAGGGCGCGCAGATCAAGGCTCATGGCGTCTGGCAAGGGCAGCGCAAGCGGCCCCCAATCCAGGCGCGTAACGGTGCCGAACAACACATGCAGCGCGAACCACAAGGCCAGATTGCCGATGACCCCGACGACGGCGGCGGTAATGCCTGACAGCGCCGATTGCAGACGCGGTCTCGTGGCGATCCAATCAAGGTAGGGGGCAAAGGCGAAGATCCACAAAAAACAGGGCACGAAGGTCACCCAAAGCGTCAGCAGCGCCGCACTTAGCGCCATTCCCCAGCCGCCCTGACCATGTCCGGCGACATAACCCACAAATTCTGTCACCAGAATCAGTGGCCCCGGCGTGGTTTCGGCCAACCCCAGCGCGTCAATCATCTGCGCGGTGGTCAGCCAGCCGAACCGTTGCACCACCTCTTGGGTCATATAGGCCAGCACCGCATAGGCCCCCCCAAAGGTCACCAGCGCCAGCTTGGAGAAAAACAAGCCTAGATTCAGCAGGAACATTTGTCCGCTCAGCCACAAGACCGCCAGGGGTGCCGCCCATGCGCTTAGCCCAATCGCCAGAGTTGGCAAAATATGGTGATGGGTTTGTGGTGCCGCCGGAACTGTGGCTTTCGCCGCGGGCAAGAATGCGGCGCCGGCAAGGGCGGCGATCAGGATGATCAAAGGGAATGGCAGCGCAAAGGCAAAGATGCCCAGAAACGCCAGCACCGCAAAGGCCCGATGCAGGGGTGATTTCAGTGCCCGTTTGGCAACGCGCAACAGCGCCTCGATCACAATGATGGTCACACAGGCCTTGACCCCGAAAAACAGGCCCGCCACCATCGGCAGGTTGCCCCAGGCGACATAGCCCGCGGCCAGGGCCAGAATGATCGCCGCCCCCGGCAAGACAAACAACAACCCCGCGAGAAACCCCCCGGCCACGCCGCGCAACTTCCAGCCCGCATAGGTGGCCAATTGCATCGCCTCTGGCCCCGGCAGCAGCATGCAAAATGACAGGGCGCGCAAATATTCTTCCTCAGACAGCCAGCGGCGTTCGTCAACCAATTCGCGGTGCATCAGGGCGATCTGAGCGGCGGGTCCGCCGAAGGATAACAGCCCAATCCGGCCGAACACCCGCCAGAGGTCCGGCCAAGGGGTGCGGGCGGTCATTGGCTGCGCCCTGCTGGCCAGTCATGGCCTTCGTTCGATCCGTCGCGCGCCCAACGGTAGAGCGCATCATAAAGTACCATGCCTGCGGCAAGCTGTTCCAGATCATCGCGGTACTGCCGCGACAGGCCCACCGAAATCGCCAGCAGGCCAGCGGCTTGCGGGGCCAGATCATGGCGGTCGGTATCGGCCCCACGGACCACCCGCGACAGCCGATCAAGGGCTTCGGTCCGCAATCCGAAATCATCCAACAGAGCGTCGAAACTGCACAGATCGCCGCGGTGCGAAATCGGGACATCTTCGATGTCATAGGGGGTTGCAGCAAAGATTTCGGCGACTGCGGCGACTTCGGCAGGGGCCACATACAAGAACCGTGCCTGCGGGTCGATAAAGCGGCGGATCAGCCAGGGGCAGGCGATGCGGTCGATCTTGGGGCGGTGGCGGGTGACCCATAGCGCCGCGCCCGCGGCTGGCAAAAGCGCGGCGGGCAGGGCGGGCAGTACCGCATCGCGCCAAGCCAGCCAGCCGCCGTCAAGAGATTCGGCGGAAACACCCGCCGCGCGCAGCAGCGCGGCCGCCCCTTCCGACAGCTTCTTGCCTTTTTGACAGATCACCACCGCGCCGCTTGCGCCGATGGTCGCGGCCAGATCAACTACGCGATCATGGGCGCTGCGCCGGGCGGTGGGGATCAGATAGGGATCGGCGGCGAAATCTTCATCGGTGCGCACGTCGATCAACGCAGGGCAGTCGGGGGTACCGATCAGACGGGACAGATGTTGGGGCGAAATTGAACCAAAGCCAGACATGGTGGCATCCTTTTTGAATGTTCAGGGATGCGACGCTGTGGCCAAAGCCTCACGGGGAGCGCGCGTTCTGCCCCATGACCCACACATCGCACCGGCCCCCAAGGCCGTCAAGACCGATTGTCAGCCCGTCGGCACGACGATTTCCCGCAACAGCTTGGCCCGGATCGCGCGGGGGTAATCCAGATGGCCGCGCGCGGTCAGCACAAAGCCATCTTTGGTAATGACCGTGCGGCGGTAGAATTCGGTGATTGTCAGGCCGATCCCTTCGATGGCGATGGCGTTAAGGGTGATGCCCCGGCCGATAGCCTCGGCGCGCGCTACCGGAAGCGAGGATCCGGCATTCTGGACGCCGTCGCCGGATATGTCGATCACTCGCCGACGGCAGTCAGGGGTCGCGTTGAACTGGGCACTTGCAAAGCGGATGGCGTCGGCGACGGCGGTATCGGCCTTGCCGAAGGCCCTTTCCTGAGCACGGGCCTGGGTGGCGAAATCGGCAATATCCGCGCGGCTATGCATCACCTGCCAAGGCTGGACAAGCTTTTGCATGCCCACCGCCGACCATTGCACAACGGCCACCGCCACCTCGCCTTGCAACAAGGCCGCAATGATGTCGGGGTCTTGCAACGCATCGGCGGTGCCATCGACCTGAAGCCGATATTCGGCATCATCCACCGAGCCAGAGATGTCGATCGCCAAGAGCAGCGCCAATTCGCAACTCTGCGCCGGTTTCGGCACACTCAGTGCCGTGCTGGCGGTCAGGCAGAGGGCAACAAGGGCGCGCCAAGGTGACATGACCCGATCATGTCTTGAGCGGTGTTATTGAGCAAGCCCGCGTTTCCACTCCAGCTTTAACCTTACAAAAGCATGGTTTGCTGAGGTGTGGCGCGCCGATGAAACCGGAAAGTGCCCTGATTCAAGGGTGGCTTTTGACCCCCCGGCCGCAAAGCTGAGGATCAGGAGGTTAGTTTGGCCAGCTCGCGTAGCAGTTTCAGGCGGATGGCGCGTGGGTAATCGTCGACGCCAAATGCGGTGACCACAAAGCCGTCTCGCGTGATGCCGAAGCGGCGAAAATAGGTGGTGATCGGTGAAATCCCGCCAGCCTCTTCGATGGCGATGGCATTCACGGTGATGCCCAGGTCCTGCATCTCGACAAGGGCGGATTTTAGCGTGAAGCCGGCATTTTCTTCCCCGTCGCCCGAGACATCAATGACCTTGCGTTCGCAATCAGGAACGGCAGCGAACTGGGTTGCCGCAAAGCGCAGGGCCTGACCGATCGAGGTGTCTGAGGAATCGAACGGCCGCGGCATGGACCGGGCGATTTCGGCAAAGCGGGCCACATCGGCGCGGGTTCGCATCTGCTGCCACGGCAGGGTCATCTTGTGCCAGATCGGGCCGGACCAATGCACAAGCGCCAGTTCAACCCGATCAGCGACCAGGGTTTCGGCGATTTCGGGGCTTTCCAGCGCATCGGCGAGGCCTTGCATTTGCAGGCGGTATTCGTTGCGGTCGATGGAGCCGGAAATGTCGATGGCCAGCACCAGCGCCGTTTCGCAGGCCGCAGCGGGGCCAGCAAGGCAAGCAGTGAGGGTGAGGGCGCGCAGCATGCCATATACTGCGGTCGATTGGGTGGTTCGGCAAGCGAAAGAAAACGCCAGATGCCACCATGCAGTTACCAAATCCGCGACGCTTTTCTGACGGTTTGCTCGGGGGTAAGTGCAGGCTTCTGTTGCCAGGTGCCTGCGAACCCCGCCTTACGCTGCTAAGCGCAAGGACTTAGTTTCGGCGACCCGAACTGCTTACGCAGCCAGAGCCATTGCCGGAGCACGGTTGTTATTGGCAACTGTACATTTTGGACCGATAACGGTGGTACCTCACCGGGACAAAGCTAACCCCTTTAGACGTTCGTCGATCCTATTTCGACCCCATGACCCGCCAATACCGGGTTTTGGTGGAGTCGCCGGGTACCGCCCCCGGGTCCGATCCGATTATTACGAGCGCGTTTATGTCCATAGACCGGGGCAAGCCCCTGACAACGCCAATATAGGTTGCATGGGGGATCGGCGCAAGCGGGCAGGGGCCTTAGTCTTCTTCCACCTCCGGGAAGGTCAGCACCAATTCGCCGCCGGCCTCCAACGCGCGGATGGCGATGACAATGGCGGTTTGCGCGGTTTCGGCATCCTTGTCCTTGATCCGGCCCAGGGCGGCGATTTCTTCGCGCAAAGACGCGGCCATGCGTTGTGACATATTCGCCAAAATGAACTCCGCCGCCTCGGTCTGATCACCCTTGGCCCCGCCCAGAGCCGTCACCAGAACCGATTGATCAACCCCGCGAATGAACTTCGGCACGTCGCGCGGGGTGATCCGGGCTGGAATATGGACAAAGGTGAAGATTGTCTTGCGGACCTGTTCGGCAAGGCCCTGGTCGGTTTCCTCAAACCCCTGCATCACCGCGTCGCGGGTTGCTGCGGGCGAGATGTTCAGGATTGCCCCCACCCGATCTATCGGATTGTCCTCAAAGGCGCGCACGGGTTGAATTTCCAACTGCCCGATTAACGCCATTCCGATCCGGCGCACGATTTCGGGGGCAATATTGCCGGTTTGTGACATGGAATAGGCGATACGGCGGGCGCGGTCGCCGGGCAAACGGCCCAACAGGTCTGCCGCCTTCGACACCGCCAGTTTCGACAGCATCACCGCACAGACCTCGATGCTTTCCTCACCAAGCACCGGCAGCAACTGCTCGACCTCAAACCCGGCGATCTTGTCCCATGGGTCGGCCTTCGACGAGGCGCCCGCCAGCCGCCGAAGCCGACTTGCCGCCGTTGCCGAGATTCGCCCATCGAGCATTTTCAATGCGCCTTCGATGCCACCCGGAAAGGACAGGCCAACCCGCTCAAGAATCGCACAAAACTCCTCCACCACGCCTTGCAGCGTGTCGCGGTCGATCGAACGCATTGTGCCGATCTGCTCGGTCAGGGCCGCCTGCATATGATCGGGCAGGCCCAAAAGCGGCACGTCGGCGCCTTCGGATAGCAAAAGCTGCACAATAATTGCCGCCTTTTGCCGCCCCGGCATTTCCACTGCCGGATGGTAGGGACGGGCCGGTTCATTCCCTGTACGCGTTCCGATCTGTGCAAGCACGGCCATGCATTCTTCCCCTTCTGGTCCAGACCGGGGAAAAGTCGCACAAAGCTCTTAAGGCCGCGTTAGTCACAGCCCTTGTCGGCCGACACCTGATCGCCCTCACCTGCGCCTAAAGCCCAAATCACGTCCGTCGCTCAGCGATTTTCGGCAAACACCCGCGCGAAGATCGTGTCCACATGCTTGGTGTGGTAGCCAAGATCAAACTTCTCTTCGATCTCAGCCGGGGACAGCACCGCGGTTACCTCCGGGTCCGCCAACAGCTCGGTCTTGAAATCGGCGCCCTTTTCCCAGACCTTCATGGCGTTGCGTTGCACCAGACGGTAGGAATCTTCCCGGTTTACCCCGGCTTGGGTCAGCGCCAGAAGCACCCGTTGACTCATCACCAGACCCTTGAATTTGTTCATGTTTCTAAGCATGTTTTCCGGATAGATCACCAGCTTTTCGATCACGCCCGCCAGCCGGTTCAGCGCGAAATCCAGCGTCACCGTCGCATCCGGCCCGATGGCGCGTTCGACCGAGCTGTGCGAAATATCCCGCTCGTGCCAAAGCGCCACATTCTCCAGCGCGGGCACCACCGCCATCCGCACCAGCCGCGCAAGGCCTGTCAGGTTCTCGGTCAGCACCGGATTGCGCTTGTGCGGCATGGCCGAGCTGCCTTTCTGGCCGGGGCTGAAGAATTCCTCCGCCTCCAGAACCTCGGTGCGCTGCATGTGGCGGATCTCGATGGCGAGGTTTTCGATGGAACTGGCGATGACGCCCAATGTCGCAAAGAACATCGCATGACGATCACGCGGGATGACCTGCGTTGAAATCGGCTCGGGCGTCAGCCCCAGCATCTTGCAGACATGCGCTTCTACGGCAGGGTCGATATTGGCAAAGGTGCCCACGGCGCCGGAAATCGCCCCGGTCGCCACTTCCGCCCGCGCCAACCGCAGCCGCGCCCGGTTGCGGTCCATTTCCGCGTAAAACCGCGCGAAGGTCAGGCCCATGGTCGTCGGCTCGGCATGAATGCCATGGCTTCGACCAATACGCAGCGTATGCTTATGCTCATGGGCCCGCGCCTTCAGCGCCGCTAATACCCGCTCAAGCTCCGCCAACAAGATGTCGCTGGCCCGCACCAGCTGGATATTCAGGGTGGTATCCAGCACGTCCGAACTGGTCATTCCCTGGTGCACGAAGCGCGCATCCTCAGCCCCGATATGTTCGGCAAGATGCGTCAGAAAGGCGATCACGTCATGCTTGGTCACCGACTCGATTTCATCAATCCGCGCCACGCTGAACTCGACATCTCTGGCGCGCCAGACGGCTTCGGCATTGGCCTTCGGGATCACCCCCAAAGCCGCCTGCGCGTCACAGGCATGGGCCTCGATCTCGAACCAGATCTTGAAGCGCGTCTCGGGCGACCAGAGGGCCACCATCTCGGGGCGGGAATAACGCAAGATCATGGCGCAGCCTTTCGATTGTCGCGGGGTTGGCGTTGTCCTAGACTGCACAGGCGGATTGGACAAGACAGGAGGCGGCGATGCGGCACCGGACCTACGCGTTCTTCGCAGCGCTGGCGCTATTGTCGGCGGGGGCTCTGGCCGATGACGTCTGGCAGCCGCTGGCGGGTGATGCGGCAAGGGCGGCGCTCAGCGGCCACACCCTTGCCTATGCGAATGGTGCGACCCAAAGCTTTTCCGCCAACGGCGACACCGCTTATGACAGTGGCCATCTGCAACCCGGCCGCTGGCGGATCGACGCGGGTAAATACTGCTCGCTCTGGCCACCTTCGGGTGCCTGGGCCTGCTACAGGTTTGAGCAAAGCGCTGATGGCCTGTCGGTCCGCTTCACATCTGACGATGGCAGTGCCACCGAAGGGCGGTTCATCGAAAATTGACCAATTTCGTGCCAAAGCTGGCCGATTTTGATGGTAACTGGCAGATTGACCGTCACATCAAGGATCGCCGCGCCCCGCAACTCGGCCAGTTTTGTGGCACAGCGTCCTTTCATGCCCGCGCCGACGGCTTGGCCTATCACGAAACCGGACTGCTGACACTGGGCAGCGCCGCCCCCCTGACCGCGACGCGCGACTATCTCTGGCGCTGGCAGGCGGGGCGGATCCATGTCGATTACCCTGATGGCCGCCCCTTTCACAATTTTGACCCCGCCGCCCCCGGCGCCCACCACCTTTGCGCCCCTGACGCCTACAGCGTCACCTATGATTTCAACGACTGGCCGCGATGGCTTGCCCGCTGGCGCGTCACCGGTCCGCACAAGGACTACACGATGGTCACCCGGTACAAACGCTGATCGGCTTTCATCTTTGCGTAAATATCCCCGGCGGAGCCATTGAATCCATCTTTCAAGCCAGCCCCATAAGCCGCTGATCAAATGGATATTTCGTCAGGTTTTCATAGCCCGTCTCGGTCACCAGAACCTGATCTTCCAGCTTGATCGAAAAATCCCCGCCCTCCGGGGATACCAGCGCTTCGACACACAGCACCATCCCCGGTTGCAGTGCCACCTCAAACGCCCCGTCGACCCAGGCATCGGGATAGGGCACAAACGGCCATTCATCGCAAAGCCCGACCCCGTGCATCTTGCACGAATACTTCTGCTTCCAGTACTGCGCCTCTAGCTGGTGCCCGCCATGGGTCAATTCGCGGATGCTCACGCCCGGCTTCAGCATCGCCATATTAGCGTCGATGTGGTCGCGGGCATGCTGCATCGCCGAAATCATCGCATTGCTCGGCCGCGCGTCCCCCACCCACCAGGTCCGGCTGATATCAATGCAGATGCCGTAGCTGCCGATCAGATCGGTATCAAAGGCCACGATTTCATTATTGCCGATGATCCGCGGCCCGCATTCCTGAAACCACGGATTGGTGCGTGGCCCCGAGGCCAGCAGACGCGTCTCGATCCATTCGCCACCCCGCTTGATGTTTTCGGCATGCAACACCGACCAGACATCATCTTCCGACATGCCGCCCCTTGGCACCCCGGCCCGGCAGTCGCGCTCCATCACCGCAATCGCGGCCTCGCAGGCGTGATGGGCGCAACGCATCGCCAATATTTCGTCCGGGCCCTTGATGGCACGGGTGCGTTCGGTGACTTCCTCGCCCTCCATCACCGCGAATCCGGCCCGTTCCAGCGCCCGCAGTCCGTTGATCATGATCTTGTCCACCGCCAGACGGCGGTTGGCACCGGCATGGGCCCGCATCACCTCGTCGACCTGGCCTGCGAAAGACGCGGCGTCCTCGACGCCCCGCTCGCCGCTGACGGCGTAGAAGAACGACGCGCCCGAGCGCAGCTCGCTGACCAGAGGATTAAAAGTCACCAGAAACGGCGCCTGCTTGTATTCCCAGATCACCATGTGGCCATCGGCACAAAGCAGAACCGCGCGGAACGGGTTGTGGCTGTTCCACAGCTGCATGTTGGTGGTGTCGGTCGCGTAGCGGATGTTCAGGGGGTCGAACAACAACAGCCCGCCATAGCCGCGCGCCACCACCGCCTCGGTCAGCCGCCGCCAGCGATGCTCGCGCATCCGCGCGAGGTTCGGCAAAGTCAGCCCCGCCGCCGCCCATTCGCCAAAAGCCAGTTGCGTCGGCCCGATCTCGACCCGGTCGTTGTCATTGGGGCTGCCATCGCCCAGTTGCGCGCCCAAGGTCGGGTCAATCTTGCGGCGGTCGGAGTAATGCGTTGCCATCGTCGCCTCGTGCCTGAAGTCGCTGCCACCAACTTTGATTGGGGCCACACGGAACGCTGCACTTTTTACGACCGTTTCAGTCGCAAATCTACTTAACGAGTTTTGAGGCCGCCGGTGATCGCCATCCTCCGAGGTCGCAACGGCGTTTCAGTAGCGCAAAATGGGCGATCAAGGGCTGAAATTATCGGCATCTTCGCGCCCCGCCGACCGGGGGTTTCCGAGAGTAGCCATTGGACAGACCGTTGGTCGCCAACCGTCTGATCCTGAAAAAAAGGGCGCCCGCAGGCGCCCTTCCATGTCTGGCGTAGGGTGGGGTTTCACCCCACCATCCCCTCAGCAGGAATAATACATCTGATACTCGATCGGGTGCGGGGTGTGCTCATAGGCATAGACCTCTTCCCATTTCAGCGCCATGTAGCCTTCCAGCTGGTCTTTGGTGAACACGTCACCGGCCAGAAGGAAATCCATGTCCTTCTCCAGCTCTTCCAGAGCCTCGCGCAGGCTTCCGCACACCGTCGGGATTTCGGCCAGCTCTTCGGGCGGCAGATCGTACAGATCCTTATCCGACGCCGGACCCGGATCAATCTTGTTCCTGATCCCGTCAAGACCGGCCATCAGCAAGGCCGCATAGCACAGATAGGGATTGGCGGCCGGATCAGGGAAGCGGGCTTCGACACGCTTGGCCTTCGGGCTTTCGGTCCACGGAATCCGCACGGCGCCTGAGCGGTTGCGGGCCGAAAAGGCGCGCAGAACCGGGGCTTCAAAGCCGGGGATCAGGCGCTTGTAGCTGTTGGTCGCCGGATTGGTGATGGCATTCAGCGCCTTGGCATGCTTGAGGATGCCGCCGATGAAGTAAAGCGCCTCCTGGCTCAGGTCGGCATATTTGTCGCCCGCGAACAAGGGCTTGCCGCCCTTCCAGATCGACATGTTCACATGCATGCCCGAGCCGTTGTCGCCCTTGATCGGCTTCGGCATGAAGGTCGCCGATTTGCCGTAGGCGTGGGCGACGTTGTGGATGACGTATTTGTATTTCTGCATGTTGTCGGCCTGCTCGACCAACCCGCCAAAAATCATGCCAAGTTCATGCTGGGTCGACCCAACCTCGTGGTGGTGCTTGTCAACCTTGATGCCCATGCGCTTCATCGTCGACAGCATCTCGCCGCGCAGATCCTGTGCCGCATCGATCGGGTTCACCGGGAAATAACCGCCCTTGATGCCCGGCCGGTGGCCCGAGTTGCCCATCTCATAGTCGGTGTCGGTGTTCCAGGCGGCATCGACCGCATCCACTTCGAACGACACCTTGTTCATCTTCACCGAGTATTTCACATCGTCGAAGATGAAGAATTCAGCTTCCGGGCCGAAATAGGCAGTGTCACCGATGCCGGTGGATTTGAGGTAAGCTTCCGCCTTGACGGCAGTGCCGCGCGGGTCGCGGCTGTAAGGCTCGCCGGTATCCGGCTCGACGACGTTGCAATGCACGCACATGGTCTTTTCGGCATAGAACGGGTCGATATAGACCGAAGCCGGATCCGGGATCAGCTTCATGTCGGACTGATCAATCGACTTCCAGCCGGCGATGGAGGATCCGTCGAACATGAAGCCTTCTTCAAAGAAGTCTTCATCCACCAGATCGGCCACCAGCGTCACATGCTGGAGCTTGCCCTTGGGGTCGGTGAAGCGGATGTCGACATAATCCACATCTTCGTCCTTCATCAGCTTGAGGGCGGCTTTGACGCTCATTTTGCTGTTCCTTTTTCCTGAGTGTTATTGGGGCCGGGGAAATACCCCGGCAGTTTTTTCAGATGGCGTCCTCGCCGGTCTCGCCGGTACGGATACGGATCACTTGTTCGACCGAGGAGACGAAAATCTTGCCGTCGCCAATCTTGTCGGTGCGGGCGGCCGAGATAATCGCCTCGATGGCGGCCTCGACCATGTCGTCGGACAGCACCACCTCGATCTTCACCTTGGGCAGGAAATCGACAACATATTCGGCACCCCGATAAAGTTCGGTATGGCCCTTCTGGCGGCCAAAACCCTTGACCTCGATCACCGAAAGCCCCTGGACGCCCACATCTTGCAGCGCCTCTTTCACCTCGTCGAGCTTGAAGGGCTTGATGATGGCTTCGATCTTTTTCATGGGCCGACTCCTGTGGGCGCGGGTCTTCGGCGCCACTCAGCACTTTCATCAGGGGGCGACAATTGGCTAGGCTGCAAGGGCAGGGTGCGGAAGGGGGATTCTGGTCGACTTGCCGATATTATGTGCAATATGCCTGAAATACAGGCAAAACGAAAACTCGTAAGGGACTCACCATGACCGAACTCCTCACCGCAGCGCAGATGCGGACCATCGAAGCGGCGGCGATTGCCAGCGGCGAGGTGACCGGGCTGGAACTGATGGAACGCGCCGGACGGGGCGTGGTCGAGGCGATTTTCGAGGAATGGCCGGAGCTTGCGAAAACCTCGCACCGTGCAGTGGTGCTCTGCGGGCCGGGCAACAACGGCGGCGACGGGTTCGTGGTGGCTAGGTTGCTGAAGGAATGGGGCTGGGAGGTGGAGGTGTTTCTCTACGGCGACCCGCAGAAGCTGCCGCCGGAGGCGCGGGTGAATTATGAGCGGTGGCTGGGGATGGGGGAGGTGAGGCGTCTGGGATTTCCGAAGCTCACCGAAGAGGATGCTGCCGCCCTGACAGAGCGCGCGCAACTTCAGGAGCCGCAGTCTATCATCGTCGATGCTCTGTTCGGGACCGGGCTGTCGCGCCCGCCCGAAGGGATGGAGGCCCTGATTGAAATCGAGGAGTTTTTCCATTTCGATGACGGGTGGCCGCGATGGGTGGCAGTCGACCTTCCATCCGGCCTTTGCTCAGATAGCGGCAGAGATATGGAACTGCCCTACCTCATGGGGGCACCATGGGGTGTGCTCTTTGCCGATCTGACCGTGACCTTTCACACCGCAAAGCTCGGCCATCATCTTGGCCTGGGTCCGGCAGCTTCCCGCAAGCTTGCCATCAAGCCGTTGGGTCTGCCTTCGAGCTTTGATTCAATTTGCGACTTGTCAGGCGCGTTTGCGGATTTACGGTCGGCTTATGAAGGGACTGTTGACGTTGCGGGCTGGTCTAGCGATCTGCGAAAAAGGCAGCGCGCTCACAAATACCACCACGGTCACGCCCTTATCCTCTCCGGCCCGCCGGGCCGCACCGGCGCCGCCCGCCTTGCCGCCCGCGGCGCGCTCCGCATCGGCGCAGGGCTGGTGACGGTGGGCGCGATACCCGAGGCGGTCCCCGAAC
>JANMDM010000176.1:0-5594 GCA_031376305.1 Pseudomonadota bacterium
GCGCCCGTCCGGTCCGATCGGCAGCTGGTCGCGCAGCCGGTCGCGCAAAACGTCTTTGGCGCTTGACGACATTTCCGCAATGATTTTGCCCTGTGGCCCGATCGGCACCACATTCGAGTCCCAGAAATCGTCCAGGCTCTCAAATTCCACGGTGATGCGGATGACCCGCGTGGCGACATCGACAAACCCGGCGCTGTCCCACAAACCCTGCAACGCTTCCTGCCGCGAAATCTCATGGCTTGGCGGAAACGGCGCCGTCATCCCCATCGACTTCAGCGCCGCAAAAACCGGCCGAAGCGGCAGGCCACCGGCCGGAAGATCCCACATATAGGCCGCAGCCCATCCACCGGGCCGCACCACACGCGCCATTTCCGCCACCGCCTTCGCCGGGTCAGGCACAAATGCAATCACCAGCGCCATGGCCGCGACATCAACGCTGGCGTCGGCATAGGGCAGAACTTGCGCATCCCCGACGCGAAACTGCACCATCGCGGTTGCGCTCCTGGTGCGGGCATAGGCGATTTGCGCCTCGGACGGATCAATGCCCATCACCGATGCAGGCGCGCATTGCGCGATGATCTCCTCGGTAAAGGCGCCATTGCCACAGCCCACGTCAAGCCATTGCAACCCCTTGCCAACATCGAGCCACCGAAGGAACTGCTTGCCCACAACGCGGCTCCAGCGTCCCATCATCCGCTCATAGGCTTTGCCGTCGGTAAAACTTATTTGCGCCTCGGTCATCTGCGATTCCTTTACCAAATGGCGGGTCTTGCCCCGCGCCCGGACCCCGATGCCAAGGCGCCAACACCCTGCCCCTTCGGGAGTATTCTGGCAAATCCGAACTTAGGGCGTGTCTTACAAAAGTGGAATCCGGTTTTGTCATAAGACACGCGCAAGAGCAAAAGGTTAGAGCTTGTCTGGCGATTCTATCATCGCCAGACAAGCTCTAGTAAAGCCTGCCGCCTATGGGGATCTCGTGCCCCGGTCCGATCAGCACCACTTCGCCGTCCCTGTCCGGCACGCCCAGCGTCAGCACCTCGGACATCACCTTGCCGATCTGGCGCGGCGGGAAATTGACAACGGCCAAAACCTGTCGCCCGACCAGTTCCTCAATCCGGTAATGCCGGGTGATCTGCGCCGAGGAGCGTTTTTCGCCAATCTCCGGCCCAAAATCAATCCACAGCTTATAGGCGGGCTTGCGCGCCTCGGGAAAGGGTTCGGCGCGGGTGATGCGGCCGACGCGGATATCGACCTTGAGGAAATCGTCGAAACTGATTGTCATTCCCCTAGCTCTCTGCCACGCATCGCCGCGGCATGCACCGCTGCTTTCAACAGCGCCGGGAAGCCACGGGTTTCATCCATCAGCACAGCAAGCGCCGCCGCCGTTGTCCCGGCGGGCGAGGTGACATTGATGCGCAGTTGCGCCGGGTCTTCCACCGCCGCTTCGGCCAGCGCCCCCGCCCCGGCCACGGTCGCCTTGGCCAGCTGCATGGCCAGTGCGGCGGGCAAGCCTTCGGCAACACCGGCACTGGCAAGCGTTTCAATCAGGTGAAAAACATAGGCCGGCCCCGACCCCGATACCGCAGTGACCGCATCCATCTGATCTTCGCCCTCCAGCCGCACCACCTGCCCCACGGCCGATAAAAGCGCCTCGGCCAGCGCCAGATCGGCGGGCGTCGCAGGGGCGTTGCCAATGATCGCGGTGATCCCACGGCCGATGGCAGCCGGGGTATTGGGCATGGCGCGGATGATCGGCGTGGCGGCGCCAAGCACGCGTTCGTAATGGGCGATGGTGGTGCCCGCCGCGATCGACAGGAACAGCGTCGCCGCCCCGCCCATCGCCGCCAGTTGCGGCAGCGCCGCCGCCATCATCTGCGGCTTGACCGCGATCAGCACGATGGCCGGGCTGGCGGGCAGCGCCTCGTTCAGATGCACGCCCTGGGCTTTCAGCCACGCCGAAGGGGCCGGGTCCAGCACCCAGACCGCGGCGGGCGTCATCCCCTGTTTCAGCCAACCCTCCAGCAGCGCCGACCCCATCTTGCCACAGCCCAACAATACCAGCCCACGCGCACTGAGATCGGTCATATCCATCGCTAAAACCCTTCCTTGCCGAAGCCGCAGATTAGCCGCTTCGACAGCAAGCGAAAGGCCGAAATGCTGGTCCTAAGCCGCCCTCAGGCCCGTCCGTAAGCCTCGGTCATCGCCACATCAAGGGCGCGCTCGGGGCCGTCATCGCCCCAGCAGACAAGCTGGAACGCCGGATAGAAGCGTTCCGCCGCCGTCACCGCCTGGGTGATCATCCGATCGATCTGTTCCGACCCGGCGATCTGGTTGCCGGTCAGCACCAGACCGTAGCGCCAGACCATCAACCGCTGTTCGGCCCAGAAGGTGAAGGCCCCCGACCAGACCATGTCATTGGCGCGGTTCAGCGTCTCATAAAGTGCCGCAAATTTCTCAGCCGGCGGGTCCATCTCAAAGGTGCAGATCAGCCGCAGGGTTTCGTCCTGCGCCGACCAGGCCAAAGTGATGGAATAGGTGCGCCACTGCCCTTCGACCGCCATGGCGATCTGATCATCGGTCACCCGGTCGAAATCCCAGTCATGATGCTCGGCAAGCGTCTCGACGATGTCGATCGGATGCAGATCCTCGGTGTTGAGGAAGTTTTCGGATAGTGACATGCCCGGCCTCTGTTCTCTATCGTCCCAGGTGGGCCAAGACCCCCTAGGACTGGGTGAGCCTACTAGGGTCGGCGTTTGCCTGCCGCCTTCCCTACGAGATATGGTGAGGACAAAGCCCCGGCCTGTAAAGAAGTATTTTTGAGAATGTTTGCCTGCCAATGGCTTGACGCGCCGGGTTCCCCCCAGCGTCGCTAGGGGTTATCCACAGAATCGATGGGGCGCGCTCATCCGGCCTTGCCGCCGTCTTCGCCAGATTCAGCGCGAGGCCCCGGCAGCGGGCGACCCGCGCTCCGGCGCCTCAGGGCTTTTTCTTCGCCCCGAGTTTATCCAGCCGCGCCTTCAGCGCCTCGTTTTCTTCGCGGGCCTTTTGCGCCATGGCACGGACCGCGTCGAATTCTTCGCGGGTGACGAAATCCCGCTCGGCCATCCAGCGGTCGATCCAGCCTTTCATCGCCGTCTCCGCCTCGGTCTTGGCGCCCTGGGCGACGCCCATGGCATTGGTCATCAGCTTTGACATGTCATCAAGAAACTTGTTCGGAGCTTGCATCGCGGGCCTCCTCTGGAATGAACGGCTTTCTCCCTATATGCGAACTCTGCGCGCAAAGCTCAAGGTTGACTTCGTCGCAGGCGCACGGTCATTCAGGGCGCATCAGGAGGTGCCATGCAGGCCGTCATCCCATTCCCCGACGTCTCGAACGAAATTTTCTCGGTGACGCTGTTTGGCATCACCCTGGCCTTGCGCTGGTATGCGCTGGCCTATCTGGCGGGGCTGATTGCCGGGTGGCGGATCATCATCGCGCTGATGGCGCGCCCGTCGCTTTGGCCCGCCGGTCAGTCACCGATGGACCCCAGGCGCGTTGAGGATCTGCTCACCGCCATCGTTCTTGGGGTGATCCTCGGTGGCCGGCTGGGGTTCGTATTCTTCTACCAGCGCGACTACTATCTGGCCCATCCGGCAGAAATCGTGAAAGTCTGGCAGGGTGGCATGTCCTTCCACGGCGGCTTTCTGGGGGTGATCGCCGCCGGTCTGTGGTTCTGCCGCCGACATGGCATCGCGGCGTTGCAGCTGTCAGACGCGATGGCGCTGGTGGCGCCCATCGGGCTGTTCCTTGGCCGGATCGCCAATTTCGTCAATGCCGAACTCTGGGGCCGCCCTTCGACCCTGCCTTGGGCGGTGATCTTTCCCGGCGACGCGGCGCAAGACTGCCCCGGCGTGATCCCCGGCGCCTGCGCCCGCCACCCAAGCCAGCTTTACGAGGCCGGGCTGGAAGGGCTGCTGCTGGGCCTTGTGCTGTTGGTGCTGTTCAGACGGGGCGCGCTGAAGCGGCCCGGAACCCTCACCGGCGTATTCCTGCTTGGCTATGGGCTGGCGCGCTTTGCGGTGGAATTTGCGCGGCAGGCCGACGCCCAGTTCATCACCGCCGCCAACCCCCTGGGGCATGTCATTGGCGGCGCCGGGTTTGGCCTGTCGATGGGCCAGCTTCTCAGCCTGCCGATGATTGCCGCAGGACTTTGGCTTCTGGCGCAGGCCAGATCCCGGTGACACCGCTGGCCAAAATTCTGGCCGCGCGGATTGCGACCGAAGGGCCGATCACCCTGGCCGAATATATGGCCGAATGCCTGTTGCACCCCCGGCATGGCTATTACGCCAGCCGCGATCCTTTCGGGCAGACGGGTGATTTCATCACCGCGCCAGAAATCAGCCAGATGTTTGGCGAACTTCTTGGCCTGTGTCTGGCGCAATGCTGGCTGGATCAGGGCCGCCCCGATCCCTTCATCCTTGCCGAAATCGGCCCGGGGCGCGGCACCCTGATGGCGGACATCCTGCGCGTCTTCGCGAGCGTTGCGGGGATGCGCGCAGCGGCGCGGGTGCATCTGGTCGAAGCCTCTCCCCGCCTGCGGGCCTGCCAAGCGCGGGCGTTGGCAGGCCAGGATGTGGCTTGGCACGATCAGGTCACCGGGCTGCCTGACGGGCCGCTGTTCCTGGTGGCGAATGAGTTTTTCGATGCCCTGCCGATCCGCCAGTTTCACCGCACAGCCGCGGGCTGGGCCGAGCGCCACGTCGGCCTGGAACCGCCGCACCTGATCTACGGCCTGTCTCCGATAACCCATCCCGGCTTTCTTGACCGGCGTCTGGCCGACACCAAGCCCGGCGATATTGTCGAACATTGCCCCGCCCTTCCCGCCATTGCGGCCACGGTCGCCCAGCGCATTCAGTCCCACGGCGGTGTGGCCCTGATCGTCGATTATGGCGGCTGGCAGTCGCTTGGCGACACGTTTCAGGCCCTGACCGCACATCGGCCGACAGATCCGCTGGCCAGCCCCGGACTCGCCGATCTGACCGCGCATGTCGATTTCGCGGCCTTGGCCCTGGCCTTCACGGAAATCGGTGCCGCAACCACCCCAATGACCCCGCAGGGGGTGTTTCTGGAACGTCTGGGGATTACCGCACGGGCAGCAGCCCTGGCACGCAACCTGTCCGGGGCGGCCCTGGAAAACCACATCGCCGCGCATCGGCGCTTGACCCACCCGGCGGAAATGGGTGAGTTGTTCAAGGTGATCGCCTGCTACCCGCAAGGCCGCCCTCCTCCGCCCGGATTGGACCCCGCGTGACATGCCCATGACCCTCGATCCCCTCACCGATGCGGCCCTTGCCGACTTCCCGCACGGTTTTTTCAGCCGCAAAGGGGGGGCATCCTCGGGGATCTTTGCCGGGCTGAACTGCGGTCAGGGCTCATCTGATCAAAGCGAAGCGGTGGCGATCAATCGCGCCCGCGTGGCCGCCCATCTTGATATCCCGCCCACGCATCTGATCGGCGTCCATCAAATACATTCCGCCGATGTGATCACCGCCACCGCGCCCTTTGCAACGCCCCTGCGCGCCGATGCGCTGGTCACCGCGACACCGGGTCTGGC